>JAJRTI010000819.1 GCA_024278415.1 Planctomycetota bacterium
CGGTCAGCGAGGCTCATGTTCGGTCTTCTTCTACAGGTTCTGCGCCGCGTGCGGTAGCCGCACCCGCCAGGGTGCGGGCGCTCACTCGCCCAGCCCGCGCAGCGTCTGTGCGACGGCCTGTCGCTGCTGCGCGAGTTCGCGCATGCGCTGGGCGGTCTGCTGGGCCAGGCGGGTCAACAGCGTTCTCACCTCTTGAGGCGGGTCGTCGCCAACGAGAGTGGCAATGGCGGTGTTGACCTCCTCCCATTGCTCCGCCATAGCCGCCATGGTTCGGCCCTGCGCTTCAGCAAGGGCCAGCAGGCCGGCAGCCAGATCGTCGTTGGCCCCGGACGCGACAGGCTGTGCCTGCTGTGCAGAGGGGGCGGCTGGCTCAGTGGCCAGGTCGAGCAGCGGATCGAGGGGCACGGCTGGGACCGCCGGCCGCTTCGCCAGCCTGACATAGGCCTCTTCGAGTCCGGCGAGATGCGCCTTGTGCTTGGCCATCAGGCGCTCGAGGTCGCGCACGCGCTTCTGGAGCGTCGCCACTTCCTGGCGTAAAACCTGCGCGTCGTTGCGCCGGCCGCAGCCGAGCACAACGACAACGCAGGCGGCGCCGGCCGCGGGTCCCAGCCATGACCGAACGACCGGCGCCTGATGTCGATGCACCTGAGAGGAGGAGTTCATGATCGGCGCGCCTGGACGCGTGCGGGGTGTCAGTCGAGGACTCCGTTCATAAGCAGCACGGCCTCTTGGCGGAGGGTCACAATCTGCTTGAGGTCTCCGCGCAGTTGCTTGAGTTGCGCCTCGGCCTGCTCACGCTTGCGCTCGGCTTCTTCGCGCCGGGCCGTCTGCGCGGCGGTGTACTGGGCGCGCACGTCGCGGTACTTCTTCATCGCGGCCTGGAGTTGGCCGGCGTCTGGGTTGTCTTGTTCGAGCAGTTTCTTGAGTTCCTCATACGCGCTGCGGGACTGATCCCGAAGCTGCTGCTCGGCCTCGGAGCGCTCGTGGCCACGGGTGTACATCGAACGCCGCGTGTCGAGGATCTGCTTGATCTGCATTTCTAGGATCTGCCACTCCTCAGCATTTGCGGGCTTGAGTTGCTCCTTGACCCGCGCCATGAACTCCTTGCGGCGCTGCTCCATCTGCTGCTGCCGTCGCTCCGTGAACCACGCGCGGCGCTCCTCTGTGGACATGTTCCGCAGCTTCTCGCGGTCCTCCTGCGACAGGCGCATGAATCCGCCACGGCCGCCGCGGCCGCTGCGGCCAGGCCGGCCTCCTCTGTCTTGGGCCACGGCCAGGGACGCAAACAGGCCAACCAAGCACAACACCCATGCAATGCGCAGCATCTTCATGGCGACCTCCTCCGGCGGCTATGCGCCGGCCAATGGGACGAAGAAAACTCGCCGCCAACTCGATGTTGGCGACTTGCGACTAGATGGAGCTACGCATGCCACATGCCACAGCGCAGCTAGCGCAAGCCATTGGGGGAGGAAGGGTATTGCGCCAAGAGGCCATCTGTATGCCGTGCTATGTCAATGTGTTCCGCCACTCGCCCCCGCGTGCGCTTGTGCGCGGCCATGCCGCTCCGCCCGTACCGCAGGAACACGCCTGCAAGACGTTCACAGCGCTTGCGCGCGCTCCGTGCAAATATTGCAGGCCAAACACGTAAACAAGTTTTGCTTGCGCGTGACTACTGCTTTGACGCCCCAAAGGCAAGCGATTGGCAAGTCCGGCGTTGTTTGCGCGGGCAACCTCTCCGTGCCGTAGGCACGTTTGAGAATAGCCCAGCACTTCAGTGCTGGGGATAGGTTCGCCCACAGGTTCTCCCGCAGTCCCGTAGGGACGGCTGAACCCGTCCTCGCCGGGCCAATCAGCCGTCCCTACGGGACTCGCCGCCTTTCTGTTCGGCTACCCAGCGCTGGAGCGCTGGGCTATTCTCGGTCGTCCCTACGGGACGAAGCGGAGATGGAAATCAGTGGTTACTCCCTTTTCTGTTGTCGGCCGCGAACACCAACAACCCGCCAAGACAGCAGGGCCGCGTAACGACCGGCCTGGCTTCTGCCGCAGCGCGTCTCGTGCTGACCCGTATCGGGGTCACGCCGTCTTGAAGATACGCTTGACCCACTGCCCCACGTCGTCGATGAGCGAGTACATGGAGGGCATCACCACCAGAGTGAGAATCGTCGAAGTGCTCAGGCCCGCCACCAGAGCGAGGCACATGGGCGCGTACATGCGATCCCGGCCCTCGACCGGCCCAAAGACCGAAGGCAGCTTGACTTCCGCCCACGCGAGGGCCGCGTGGTACCACTGGCCCACGAAACTGGGCAGCCACTGCCACCCGTCGACCCACTTGGTCGTCATGGCGATCAGCAGCGGCAGGACCATGGGCAGCAGGCCGAGGATCGTGGTGAGCGTGGTCATGAGAATGGGCCGCAGCCGGTCGCACCCGCCCTTGAGGAGCGCCTCGCGCCGGTCCACGCCCTCGCGGCGCAACTGGTTCACGTGGTCGATGAGCACGATCGCGTTGTTCACGACTAGGCCGCACAGCAGAAGGATACCGATGATGGACATGTGGTCCACGGGCGTGCCGGTGAAGTGGAAGCCAAACGCGACGCCAAAGAACGCGAAGGGGATCGAGAACATGATCACAAACGGATGGACGAACGACTCGAAGAGCGAGGCCATGATCATGTACACAAGCCCGGCCGCGAGGAGCAGCCCAAAGCGCGTGTCGCTGTCCTCCTGGCGATACCAACGCGACTGGCCGAAGGACCACGAGTACCCCGGCGGCATCGGGAACTTGGACATGGACTTCTCGATCAGGGCGCGGGCCATGCCGCTGTGCCGGCGGTCGGTGTTCGCGGTCACGTTCACCACGGATTGCCGGTCTTGCCGGCGCAGCCGATTCGGGCCTCGGACGCGGGTGAAGCTGGCGATTTGGTCGAAGGTCACCAGTTCCTTGCTGCCGCTCTCGAACTCCAAGTTCTTGAGTTGCTCCAGGCTCACCCGATCCTTCTCGCGCAGCTCCACCTTGATGTCCACTTCCTTGTCGCGCGTCTTGAACCGGCTCGCCGCGCGCGACGAGAGTGCGGACATGACGCCCCTCGCGACGCGGAGGGGCGTGAGTGCGAACCCCTGAGCGCGGTCGCGGTCGATGACCGCGCGAATCTCCTCCCGGCCGTTCTCAATGCTCGTGTCGACGTCCGAGACGAAGGGGACCTTCTCAAGGCGCTCTCGCACCAGGCCGGCGAGGCGCTCGATTGCGTCGGTGCGCGGGCCCTTGAGGTCGACGGACACGCCGGCCTGCTCGCCGCTCATGCCGTAGTGGCGCCCCGCCCGATAGCGCACGCCGGCGATGCTCGGCAGCGCGGCTTTGATCTCCTCCTTGAGCACGTCCGTGCTGCGCTTGGCCTTGTCCTCCTCGGTCAGGTACACCTCCAGCATGCCGCCGTTGCGCTGAATGCGGGAGCTAATGGTCTCGATCTCCAGCTCCGCGCGGCGCGGGTCGAGCGCCCGCTCGAGCCGGTCGAACACCTTGCGCGTATCCTCCAACTCGAACGTGCGGGGCGTGTCCACGCGAATGCGGACGCGTCGGGCGCCCCTGCCGAACCGGCGAGACTTCTCGATGTGGAAGTACATGTAGATGCTGAACACGCCCAGCACCAACGCCATGAACACGGTGACCATGCGAAACCGCAGCGTGGCCGAAAGCACGCCGTGGTAGAGGCGGATGAGCATCTGCACAAACCACGATTTCTTGTGCGTCTTGCCCACGAGCACCCTCGACGCCGCCAGCGGCACCAGCGTGAGCGCGACGAGCAGCGACGCGGAGAGCACGAGGCAGATGGTCATGCCAAAGTCCTTCATGAAGAACCGCATGCGGCCCGACTGGAAGAACATCATGGGCACGAACACGCACATGGTCGTCGCGGTCGCGGCCAGCACGGCCGTGCCCACCTGCGACGCGCCGGCCACAGCCGCGTCGCGCGCGGAGAGATCGTGGTCCTCGCGCATGCGGAACACGTTCTCCAGCACCACCACGGCCGGGTCCACGAGCATGCCCAGCGAAAGCATGAGCCCAGACAGCGACACGATGTTGATCGTGATCGAGGATCCCAGCAGGCGTATGGCCAAGAACATGAGCCCAATCGCAAACATGACGCTTAGCGGGATCGCTGCGCTCACGATCAGCGTGCTGCGAACACTGCGCAGGAAGAAGTACAGGATGATCATCACGAGCACGCCGCCGCTGAGGCCCGCGTTCTTGAGGCTGTTGAGGCTCTTGAGGATATCCTTCGAGCGGTCGCGGTACACGTACATGCGAATGCCCGCGATGCTCGGCTCGGACTTGAGCTTCTCCAACTCGGCCTGCACGCGCCTGGACACGGCGACGAGATTCGCGCCGCTCGATTTGAAGACGCGCAGCCCCACGGCCTCGCGGCCGTCGACCAACTGGTAGGAAGTTTTGTCCGGGAAATCGTATCGCACGTCGGCCACGTCGCCGAGCCGCACTTTGCCGCGCTTGAGGGGCAGGCGTTCCAGATCTTCCGGCTTCTGTAACTCGCCCATGATGCGCACCACGTAGCGCCGGCCCGCGTCCGTGATGTTGCCGGCGGACATGGTGATGTTGTTGTTGCGCAACGCCGCGCGGATGTTGAACGGCTCCACGCCGCAGGCCTTCATGCGCGCGAGGTCAAGTTCCGCGAGGAGTTGGCGCTCCTCCAGGCCCCACACATCCACGTTGGCCACGCCCTCGAGGCGCTCGAGGCGGCGCCGAATGACGTTCTCGACCGCTTCTTGGAGCGCCGCCTTGCCGTACACACTGGACATGGCGATCTCGACGACCGGCAAGTCCGTGGTCTGCCAGCGCCAGATGTTGATGCGTTCCACGTCGTCCGGCAGCTCCGGCCGCACGCGGTCGATCCGGTCCCGCACCTCCATAGCCGCCAGGTCCATGTTCACGTCGTTGCCAAACTGCCACGTCACGCCTCCGCCGTTGCTGTCGGAATCGCCATAGAGCGCCTCGACTCCCTTCACCGTGCCCATGGCCTCTTCGAGGGGCCGCGTGATGAGCCTTTCGCACTCCCGCGGCGACGACGACGGGTAGCTCACGCGCACGCGCAAGTGCCGCGACGAAATCTCGGGGAGGTACTCGAGTGGGATCAGCCTCAACGAGATGGCGCCGATGACCACGACGCTCAGCACGAGCATCATCGTCGTGATCGGCCGGCGCACGGCGAAGGCGGGTAGGCTCATTTGCCGGCCTCCTGGCCCGCGGGGGATTCGTCGGCCACCGGCGAGAGCCGGCGCAGCCCGGCGAGGAAGGCTTGCTTCGCGCCCTCGACCACGTCGTACACGGTCGGCACGAAGAGCAGCGTGAGCAGCGTCGACGTGAGCAGGCCGCCGATGACGGTGATGGCCATGGGCTGCCGCAGCTCCGAGCCTTGGCCTAGGCCGAGGGCCATGGGCAGCAGGCCGAGCACGGTCGTCGCCGTGGTCATCAGGATCGGCCGCAGGCGCATGCTCCCGGCCTCGACGATGGCCTCGCGGCGGGCCATGCCTTCGGCCATGCGGCTGTTGATGCAGTCCACGAGCACGATCGCGTTGTTCACGACGATGCCGGCGAGCATGACCACACCGATGAGCACGAGCACGCTGATGGGCGTGTGCGTGAGCCAGAGCGCGAGCACCACTCCGATGAGCGCGAAGGGGATGGTGAACATGATCACGAACGGGTGCAGCAGCGACTCGAACTGCGACGCCATGACCAAGTAGACCAGGAACGCCGCGAGCGTAATCGCGAAGCGCATGCTGTTGAACGCGGTCGACATCTCCCGGCTCTGGCCGCTGACCCGTGCATCGAAGTCGCGCGGCATCTCGATGGCCGGCAGCCGGGCCTCGATCTCGGCAACCGCGCTCTTGAGATCGCGGCCGCGCAAGTTCGCGGTCACCAGCGCGACGCGCTCGCCGCCGATGCGCCGAATCTCGTTGGGCCCGGCCGTGCGCACCACGCGGGCGACCGACGCGAGGGGGATGGGCGTCTTGCCGCCGGGGTTGACGGTGAGCCGTTCGAGCGCCGGCACGCCGCGCAGGTCGGACTTGCGCGCCTGGACGCGAATGTCCACTTGCCGATCCTCGCGGCTGAGTTCCGTCGCCACGTCGCCCTCGACGTTGGCGCGAATGATGCTGGCAATGGACGCGATGTTGAGCCCAAGCCGCGCGGTCTTCTCGCGGTCGAAGATGACCTGGAGTTCCGGGTTGCCGCCGACGAGGCTCGTCTTCACGTCCGTCAAGCCCCGCATGCGGGCGAGCAGATCGACGACCTTGCGCGAGACAGCTTCGAGCTTGAGAAGGTTGTAGCCTCGCACTTCGATCTCGATCGGCGTGGCGTAGCTGAACAGGCTCGGCCGGGAGAACTTGTACGTGAGCGCGGCGATGGGGTTGCGGTGCAAGTGGTCCCGCAGCCGGGCCATCATGGCATCCTCGCCTGCCCGGCCCAGCCCCGGCTTGAGCCGCACGTTGATCTGGCCAATGTGCTCGAGTTCGTCGCTGGCATAGCCGCCAGTCTGCCCGGTCGTGCCGACGATGGTATAGACCTGGGCGACGGCCGGATCCGCCCGCACCATGGTCTCGAGCCGCTCCGCGGATACGAGGGTTCGGGCAAGGGGCGTGCCCACGGGCGTCTCGTAGTCGATGTTGACTTCGCCTTGGCTCAACTCGGGAATGAGTTCCGACCCCAACCGGCCGTAGAGCACGTAGCAAAGCCACAGCGCGGCGACGGAGAGGACGAGCACGAGGGGCTTGTTCGCCAGCGCGGCGCGCACGACCCCTGGATAGGCCCTCGCGACAAGCGAGAACACGAGGTTGAATGCGAACACGAACGGCCAAAGGAGCGCGTGGAAGACGCGGCCGATTTCGGAGTAGACGATCTTGATGCAGGCCGCGGCGAGCATGCCGCCGCCCATGCTGGAGAGCAGGTAGAACCCCAGCAACACGAGCGCGGCGCCGCCCCAGGTCTTGTTCGAGAACCGGTCGATGGTCGCGTGGCCGAACTGCACCGCGTAGTTCTTGAGCGTCGGCCCTTCCGGCTTGCCGCCGCGCAGGAAGGCCGGCCCCGTCTCAACGGCCTTGGGCAGGCTCGCGTGCACCCGCTCAGGCGAGACGATCGTGAGCACAAGCAGCCAGCCTAGGAAGAGGACGACCGCAAGCCGCATGAGATGCCGCAACACGTTCGACGCGAGTTCACGGCCAATGAGGGCAAACGCGTGGCCGATGCGCACGATGCCGCCCGATAGGATAGACGCAAAGAGGAAGAACGCGAACAGCATGCCAAGAATCCGAAGGGCCACGCCGGCCCGGTGGGCTTTCCACGCGTCGAGAGCCTCGCCAACGGGCCGCGGCCCCACCGTGCGCCACAGCCCGTATGAAGCCGCAGCGCCCCCTGCGAACAGGCACACCACCAGCACGCTCACAACCGCTGGATGGAACAGCCCGCGGGAGCCGGAGGCGCGCTCCCCCTCAGGGTCGTGATGGCCGCGGCCCCAGATCGGCAGCGACGCAAGCATGGGGATGAACGTGAGCGCGACGAAGAGGCTCACCATGAGCGATGCAGTCACGGTGAGGGCCTGATCCTGGAAGAGTTGCCCGGCGATGCCCTGCACGAAGACGATGGGGAAAAACACACACACGGTCGTGAGCGTGGACGCCACGACCGCGCGGCCCACTTCGTCCGTGCCCTTGCTCGCGGCGTCGAGCGCGGACATGCCCTCGTCCCGGCAGCGGGCGATGCTTTCGAGCACGACGATCGCGTTGTCCACGAGCATGCCGATGCCGAGCGCCAGGCCTCCCAGGGACATGACGTTGAGCGTCACGTCGGTCGTGTACATGAAGAAGAACGTCGCCACGACCGACAGGGGGATCGACACGCCCACGATGATCGTGCTGCCGAAGTGGCGCAGAAAGAGGTAGAGGATCGCGATGGCCAGCAGACCGCCGACCTTCGCGGTGCTCAGCACCTCGTCGATGCTCTGTTGGATGAACCGCGACTGGTCGGACACGATGGTGACCCGGGCCGTGGTCGCTCGGCGCTCCAGATCCCTCTGGACGTCCTTCAGCGCCTTCTTCACGAGATTGGCCACGCTCACCGTGTTCGCGTCGGCCTCCTTGTAGACCGCCAACTCAACGCTCTCGCGGCCGTCGATGCGGGTGATGACCGTGCGCTCGCGGTGGCTCTTGACCACGGACGCCACGTCCTTGAGGCACACGGGCCGGCCTTGGCGCGTCACGAGTCTGATGTTCGCGATGTCGTCCACGTTCGCAAACTCGTTGACCGTGCGCACGAGAAACTCGGCCCGTCCGTCCTTGAGGATGCCGCCGGTGAGGTTCACGTTCTCTTGCGCCAAGCGAGAGACCACGTCCCGCACGGAGATGCGCAGGCGCGCGAGCTTGGCTTCGTTCACGTTGACGTGGATCTCTTCCTCGAGTCCGCCGCTGACCTTGACCGCGGCCACGCCGCCGCCCTCGCCGTTCTCCGTCGCTAGGCTCTCGAGCGCGGGCTTGAGTTCGTCCTCGGCCATGATGCGCAGCGCAACGAGGCTGTCGTCCCCAGTGAGGCCGATTCTCATGATGGGGTCGAGCGAAGGGTCGAAGCGCAGCAGCATCGGCGCCTTCGCGTCGTCCGGCAGGCGGATCATGTCCAGCCGCTCGCGGATGTCGAGCGACGCCATGGCGATGTCCGTCTTCCACGCGAACTCGACGATCACGTCCGAGCGCCCGGGCCGCGAGATGGAGCTGACGTGCACCACGCCGGGGATGACGCCGACCGCGTCTTCGATGGGCTTGGACACGAGCGTCTCGACTTCGTGCGGCGACGTGCCGGGGTAGTCGGTGCGCACCGTGAGCGTGGGGTACGAGATGTTCGGCAGCAGGTTGATGGGCAGCCGCTTGTAGGCGATGAGCCCGAACACGACCATCGCCACCATGAGCATGAAGGTTGTGACCGGGCGTCGGATGGATACGTCGGCGAGTTTCATGGCTGCCTATTGAATGGGAGCACTGTTGGGCGAAGATGGCGGGTAGCCGCATGCGCCAGCATGCGGGGCGTTGGGAGCGCGGCACGCGCTCCCGCGCCCTGGCGGGCGCGGCCGCCATCAACCATTCTGCTACCGTCCGCCGCGGCGGCGAGACTGGATGAAGCCCTTCTTGCGCATGTCGCCGTAGAACTTCATGAACTTCTTGTCGTCGGTCGCGAGTGTGGGGTCTTGCTTGAGGCGCTTCTCGTACTCCGCCTTCGCTTTCGCGTTCCGGCCCAGCCCTTGGCGCATGCGCACGATGACGGACGCCGGCGGCATGCGGATCTCAGGCTGGGGCGCGGCCTGGGGCTTGGCCTCTTGCACCGCGCCCTGGGCCTCGGTGCCGATGATCCGCACCGCGGAGCCCTGCTTCAGATCCTCATGGCCCACGGTCACGACGCGGTCGCCTGGCTCGACGCCGCTGAGGATCTCGATCTCGTTGCCTTCCGAGAAGCCCACCTTGACGATGCGCTTCATCGCAAGTTGCCGCAGCGCGTATGATTCGACCTTCAGGGCCAGCGGCTTTAGGGTTGGCGTTTGGGGGGCCTTCAGGCCTTCCTTGGCGTCCGTATCCGCTTCAGTTGGTGCGGCGGGTATGGTCGTCCTCAGCTCCAGCGTCATGCCATCGGAGAGGCCGTGTTGGTCTGGGAGTGCGATCAAACACTCGACCGTCTCATCGCTCTCCTCAGGCTCAGGCATGCTGTGGAAGGTCGTCTCGACAATGATGGGCTTGCTAGCCGCACGCGCCAGCGTGGGGGACAATGTGCGCTCGCCCTGCGCGCGCGTGGCGTCGCCAGGTTTCTCCTGCTGGCCGCCGCGCCGTCCCGAAGGCTTGGCTTTGGCTTCGGCGCCCGGTTTCTTCTCCGCCTTCGGCTTCGGCGTCGCCACGACCGTCACCTTGCCGCCGGTCTTGAGGATCTTGGCGTACTTCGCGGGGATCTTGGCCGCCAGGAAATCCTTGACCACGAACACCTCGTTCAGATCGCTCTCAATCACGAGCGACTTCTTGGGCAACACCAGCGCGTTGTCGTGGGTTTCGGTGATGAGGTACGTGGACGCGAACATGCCCGGGCACAGGCAGTACTTGTCCGGATCGGCGATCTCAAAGGTGACCTTCACCGTGCCGCTATCGCTGTCCACGACCGGGCTGATCATGCTCACCTTGCCCAAGAACTCCTTCTCGGGCACGGACTCGACCTTCACCCGCACGGGCAGGCCGACCCGGACCTTGCTCAGATCGCGTTCGGGCACATGGATGCGGCCCAAGATCGGATCGTAGTTTGCGACGCGGAATAGGGCCTCGTTCGCCTTCACGTTCTGGCCCACGTCCACGTTGCGCTCGACGACGACACCGTCGATGGGCGAAGTCACCTCGGTGTAGCTCAGCGTCAGCGTGGCGCTCTCATAACCGACCTGGGCCGTCTCGTAGGCCACCTGCGCCGATTCAAGATCCTCCTGGCTCACGATGTTGTTGGAGAACATGCGCTTCAGGCGTCCGTACACGGATTTCGCCTGTTCGAGTTGCGCCTTCTCTTGGCGCGCCTTGAGGGCCATCTCCCGGTCGTTGAGCCGGGCCAGGAGTTGGCCTTGCTTCACGCGGTCGCCCTCCTCGACCTGGATTGCAACCACTTCCTCGGAAATGCGCGCGATGACATCGACGGCGACGCGGGCTTCGAGCGTGCAGGTGCTCAAGAGGAAAGCCTCGATGGGCTTGCGCACGACCGGGGTGATGACCACCGGCACGGAGGCTTGCCCGGTGGCCTGCGACCGCGGGCGGCCCCATCCCCCACGGCCGCGCATGCCGCCGCGGCCTCCGCGGCCGCGGGCCGCGGCTTGGCTGGCGCCTTGGGCCGCCTCGCCCTTGTCCTTCGGCCGCGTCGCCAGCCAAATGCCGGCAACCAGCAGCACGACGAACACCGCTTGAACGATGATCTGGTCCTTCAATGTGCTACGACTCATGGGCGATCTCATAGAAGTGGAAGGGAGCTGCGAGTCCGGGCCGTCCCGCGCCTAGCCATCCTCAACCTGTTGCAGGACTTCACCGATCGTCTCAAAGGCATCGACGAGCCTCCGCCGGTCGGCACTGCTCAACTGCGACAACACGCAGTCGATCTTCTCCCCGCGCAGGCGCCGAAACCGGTCGCGCAGGCCCTTGGCCTTGCGCGTGAGTTGCACGCGCACCACCCGGCGGTCGTCCGGATCATCCACCCGCACCACGAGCCCGTTCTCGACCATGCGGTCGACGAGGCCCGTCGCAGTGGGCGTCGAGATGCCGGCCAGGCGAGCCAACTCTTTCATGGCCACGCTCTCGTGCTGGCCGAGCAGCCGCAGCAGCTTAAGCTGACGCATGGTCACGTCGGGCAGGTTCGACATTTTGGGCTTGCGCGTCATGCCGGAGAAGAGGCGATGCTGGATCTCGCTCATCAGCAGGTTGACGCGCTCTGCCGCGTCGCCGATCGATTGTGAGGCCATGGCGGGTCCTGCGCCTAAGCGGCGTCAATGTGAAACTGTTCTGATCTCAAATAGTTCTGTATCCGAA
The DNA here is from genome assembly GCA_024278415.1 of Planctomycetota bacterium. The sequence goes on from JAJRTI010000819.1 coordinate 11,590, forward strand.
CAGTTTATATCCCAAAATAGTAGCGTGTCAAGCCCTTTGTGCCACCGTCTTGCCATCGACACGGAAGTGGCGTAACATGATCCGCCTCCAAATATGGCCTGCCGCCAGCCTCCCATAAGGATACATCCATGAAAGCCGTCGCCGTCACCGACGTGGGCAAAATCGAGTTCGTCGAACTGCCCGCGCCCAAGTTCCACGATTACGAATGCCTCGTCAAGATGACCGCCTGCGGCCTGTGCAACGGCACGGACCTCAAGCACATCGACGGCACGCTCGGCAACGTGCGCGAGCAGTACCCGATCATCCTCGGCCATGAGGCTGTCGGCGAAGTCGTCGAGGTCGGCCGCAAGGTCAAGAACTTCAAGGTCGGCGACATGATTACCGACCCCGTGCCGGCCGTCGACGATCCGCGCTACAATTCCGGCTGCGCCGGCTTCTGCGAGTACGGCGTGGTGCAAGACCACGAGGTGATGCAAGAACTGGGGCTTGGCGACGACGCCAAACGTTGGCTTTCCGACCGCGCCAACGTGGTGCGCGCGGAGATGGCGCCCGTGGACGCGGCGATGCTCGTGACGTTCAAGGAGACGTACAGCGCGGCCAAGAACTTTGGCATTGGCGGCGGCACGGACGTGCTCATCTACGGAGACGGCCCCAACGCCGTCTCGCTCGCCGCTCTCGCGCGCGTCAACGGCGCGGCGTGGCTCGGCATGGTCGGCCACTGGGACAGCCGGCTCGCGCGCGCGGCCGAAGTGGCCAAGCTCGATCAGACCATCAACTCGAACGACGCGGACGTGGCAACTGCGCTCGCAGGCCGGAAGGTCGACGTTGTGATCGACGCGGTCGGCCGCGTCGCGATCATCCAGGACGGCTTCCGCTGCGTGAAGCGGCTGGGCAAGGTCGGCGTGTTCGGCGTGCTCCGCAACACCGAGCCCGATCTGTCCATCCGCGCCATCCCCACGGGCGCATCGCTTCAGATGCTGTCGTGGCCCGTCGGCGCCAACGACGTGCACGACGAGGTCGTGGACATGGTCGCGACCGGCGCACTCAAGCCAAGCGTGTTCTACAGCGAAGTCGACTCGTGGGGAAACATCGAGGACGCGGTCGCGCGGGTGCGTTCCCGCGACGCGTTCAAAATCATCCTCACGATCTGACGCGGCCCGCGCCGCGGCGATCGGGCCGAGGGATCTCAACGCACAGCAAGACACCACGGAACCCGCCATGCCCATCACCCCCCACCGTTCGAAAGTGCTCTGTCTGCCCGTGATACGCGGCTTCTACGACCGGGCCATGACCCGGCGCGTGAAGGCCGGCATGCGGCAGGCCTGCGCCGCCCTCGACGTGGACGCCATCTTCCCCGCGGACGACGCGTGCACCGAGGGCCTCATTTGCAGAGACCGCGGCGTGCGCGCCTATTGGGAAACCTGGCGTGGCGACCTCGCAGACATCAAGGCCCTCATCGCGTTTAGCTCCGACTTCATGGACGAGCGCTCGGTGATGGACACGGTGCGCCTCCTGCCCGAGGACGTGCCGATCTTCCTGATCGTCAACAACGACAGCGTCTCCGCGCAGGTCGAAGGCGAATCGGTGGGCGATGGCCTCTGCGGGTCGCTGTCCGTGCACCACAACCTGCGCATGATCGGCCGATCCATGACGCGCTCGTGCCGCATCGACATGAACGACGCGGGCACGCTCCAAGCAAAGCTCGCCGAGTGCCTGCGCGTCAGCGACGGCATCGAGGCGCTGCGGCACATGCGCATCGCGCTCCTCGGCGTGAACCCCACTCCCTTCGCTACGACGTTCTCGAACCAGATGGAGCTGTTTCGGCTCGGTTTTTCGCTCCACACGTACGAACTGCTCGACATGTGGGGCGACGTGATGCTCGGCGGGCAGCTCGACGCAGGCACCAACGAATACGAAGCCCCGTTCGGCAAGGTAAAGCTCGCCCGGCCCGTGCGCAAAGACGACCCGCGCGTGGCTCAAGCCAAAGCGCGCATCGCCGCGGCCGTGCCCCACCTGCCGGGCGACGAGAAGGCATTCGACGTCATCGCGCGGTGCTTCGTGTGGGTCGAGGAGACGTTCGAGCGCGACGCGATCGACGCGGGCGCAGTGCACTGCTGGCCCGAATTCGCTCGCTTCTTCGGCGTCGCGCCCTGCGCGTTCAGCATGTTCGCCAACCTGCTGCTCGACAAGCCGGTCGTGTGCGAGGTCGATGTCTGCCACGCGATCATGGCGAAGCTCGGCAACGTCATGAGTGGCGAGGCGAGCGTGATTCTCGACGTGAACAACAACGGCTGGGACCCGCGCGTGTTCAACGTGTTCCATTGCTCGCAGACGCCGGCCAACTGGCTTGTAGGCGGCGGCGAGGTGACCGACCGCGGCGAGGTCGCAGGCGTGATCCAGGCCGCGCCGTTCACCGCGGTCTCGGCCGCGACGTCGTGCGACGCGTTCCACGCGATCGTCTTCACCGGCCAGTTCCTCGCCGAAAACCCTGGCCGTCGCGGGTCAAGCGGCTGGGCGTTTGTGCCCAACAACCAGGACGTGCTCAAGGCCATCGAGCAGGTCGGCATCCACCACTTCGTCGCGATGAAGGGCCTCCTGCCGCACGACGTGGCGGATGCCCTGCGCTTCAAAGGGCTGGTCGTGAACGACCTCTCGTGTCCCGTGCCGTCGCTCGAAGAGATTGCGGCGGAATTGCCGAAGCTGGACGCTATCACTTGCGCGACGCCGGCGGTATACTCGGAGTAGCCATGACCCCGCGCATCGAACAACTCCGCCAACTCATCCAAGAACTCAACGACGCCGGCGTGCGCCGCACGACACACTTCGGGCTCGTCGCAGAGTCGCTCGAACAGACGCGCGGCGAGCCGCGGCCCATTCGCCGCGCCAAGGCGTTCGCACACTTGCTCGACCGCGTCGAGCAAGTCGTGCTGCCCCATGAGTTGATCACGGGCTCTATCCTTGGCATGTGGCCGCTGGCGGAAGGGCTGCCGCCATTCGAGCAACGTAGCGAGGAGGCCGCGGAGGTCATCGAGCGCTTCATCGAGGACAAGCGCACGAAGGGCCGAGGCGCGGAAGGGCAGCGCTGGGGCAGCCTCATGTTGCGCGACCACTACGACGCGAACATCGAGTTCCGCGATCTCCAGAAACTCATCGCGGAGATGTCGGACCGCTACGCGGGCGGCGAGATCACACAGCGCGAGATCGGCGTGTTGCTGGAGCAGCACTTCCAGTTCGACTACAGCCGCGAGCAGAAAGTCATGCGCGAGTTGCCGTGGTTCGTGGCCAACCACGTCGATCTGAATTACGGCAAGGCCGCGCGCCGCGGACTGGGTTCGATCCGCGACGAGGTCATCGAGCGGCTCGCCGCGGCCGAAGACGATGAGAAGCGGGTGTTCTACGAGTCCGCCAAGATCGCCATTGACGCGGCCATTCGCTTCGTCGAGCGGTACGCAGACACGGTGGAGGCCATGTGCGAATGGCCGGACGTGGACGAGGCCCGCGCGGCGGAGCTGGCCGACATGGCCGCGGTCCTCCGCAAGATCGCGGCCGAGCCGCCGGAGACGTTCCGCGAGGCGATCCAGCTCGTGTGGATGCTGCACGCGATCATCAGCATCGGCGGCGGGTCGGCCATGTCCTTTGCGCGCTTCGACCAATACATGGAGCCATTCTATGCGCGCGACATCGAGCGGGGCGCGGCCACGCGTGAGGAAGCCAAGGATCTCGTGAGCTGCCTGTGGCTCAAGGTGAACGAGCCGCACATGCGCACGGTGCAGAGCATGTGCCTCGCCGGCGTGCGGCCCGACGGCTCACCCGGCGCCACGGACTTCACGCGGCTCTGCCTCGAAGTTTGCCGCGAGGTGGGCCAGCCCTACCCGAACCTGGCCGTGCGCGTGGGCGCGGAGACACCGGAGTGGCTGTGGGATGAGATCGCTGTGACAATCAAGAGCGGCGCGGGCCATCCCATGATTCTCAATGACGACACGTGGGTGGGCAACTTCCACCGGCTCGGCTACCCGATCGAATCCGCGCGGGACTACTACAACATGGGCTGCGTGGAGATGATGATCATGGGCCAGACCGCGGAGTGGCGCGGCGCGGGGAACATGGACCTGCCGGGCATGCTCGAACTCGTGTTCCGCAACGGCGAGGCGAACCTGGCCGGCGAGACCGGCGCCAAGACGGGCGCGCTCGATGCGTTCGAGACGTTCGACCCATTCCTCGACGCGTGCCTCGAGCAGGTGCGCCACCGCGTGCGCGAAAACCGCCGCCTCGTCGAGCAGCAGGACGCGGGGCGCCGCGGCAAGGCGTACGATCCGTTTGGGTCGCTCTTCATCGACGATTGCCTCGAGCGCGGGCGCGACATGTACCAAGGCGGCGCGCGCTTCGGGCCGATTCGCCCCATGATCGGAAAGGGCCTCGCCACCACGGCCGACGCGTTGGCCGCGGTGAAGAAGCTCGTGTTCGACGAGCAGCGCTTCACGCTCCAGGAGCTGTGGGCGATCCTCGAACGCGACTTCGAGGGCCACGAAGGCCTGCGCGTCGAGTTGGGCCGGCGCCTGCCGTGCTTCGGCAACGACGACCCCGAGGTCGACGCCATCGCGCAGAAGGTGTTCGCGGCGTACACCGACGCGGTGCACGCGTGCAACGACGGCTCCGCGCCAGGCACGTTCGTGACGGGGATGTTCAGCTACACGGGCCACATCAGCGCGGGCGAAGTGACCGCAGCCACGCCCAACGGCCGGCGCCAGGGAGAAACCGTGAGCAACGGCATCGCGCCGAGCCAGGGCAAAGACACGAACGGGCCGACTCGCGCGATCCTGTCGGTGGCGAAGCTGGACCACTCGCGGATCACCGGCGCATGCGCGTACAACCTGAAGCTCTGCTCGGCGCTCGTGAGAGGCGAGAAGGGCTCGGCCACACTCGTGGCCCTGCTCAAGACCTACGTCGCCCAAGGCGGCTGCCAGATGCAGGTCAATTTCGTCGACCAAGACACGCTCAAGGACGCGCAGCAGCAGCCCGAGCAGCATCGCGACCTGATCGTGCGCGTGGCGGGGTACTCCGAGTACTTCAACAACCTCGACCACCGGCTCCAAGACGAGATCATTGCGCGGACCGCGCACGCGGTGTGACGGCTGTTGGGAGTCCCGCGTTCAGGCGGCCAGCGAAAGAATGATGATGGCTGAAGGCGGGGGCCGGGTGGATCAGAGTTGCTCGGCCGGCCGCGGCCCAAGGCAAGACTCTAGGACACGGCCGCTAGCCGCCGCGCGGCCGCGAGCAGGATCGACTCGGCCTCTGGGGCGAGCGCCGCGGGCTCACCGTACACGTAGATGTTGGTCAGGGCCTCGTATCCGCCTTCAGGCAGCATGTCCGCGGTCGGCACGTAGGAGCGCGAGGAACCGCAGTACGCAGCCACGAGCGCGGGCGCGGGCGCGAGCGCTTCCTTGACTGCAAGCTGGTAGCCCAGGCACGTTTCGTCGTTGAACGCGACGAGCCGGAAGGGGCCGATGCCGATCGACTGGACCGTGCTCGGCCGGGTCGTGGGCAGCGCGCCGGGGTTGCGATCGAGCACGATCTGCGCCCACTTCGCCTTCTTGTTGTCCGACCCACCAGCGATCTCGGCCAGTTCCTCCTTTGTCGGCACATCCTGGTAAGGCAAGCTGACGACCTCCATGCCGTATGACAGCGGCCCGCTGATGTCTTGCGTGTCGCCCGTGAGGCCGGCCATGACCGCGAGCGAGAGTTCGCGGCCGAGCGCACGCACGTCGTCCAGCGTGCCGGCGCAGAACCGGCCGCTCGCGTTGACCATGCGCGGCCGCACGTCGCCAAAGCAGCCGGCCAGGAACATCGCGGCCGCGCCGGGGAACTCGCGTTCGAGGCAAAGCTGCGCGTGGCCAGGGTAGTCGCCGCCAATGAGTTGGCCGCCCATGGTCGTGGCGTGGCAGGCATAGGAGAAGAGGAGCGCCGCGGTCGGGCCGCCGGGTTCGGACAGCCGCACGATGGCCACGTCGGGATCCCACCGGCCGTTTGGGTTCGGCAGCATGGGGCAGCCGTCGAGATCGGGCCGGCGCCGGTTGATGCCGAACGCGGCCCGTCCCACCGCGAACTCCGCCTGCACCGGGCGAAGGGTCTTGGCCGCGTCGCAGATCGCGTTGGCGCACGTCTGGCCCAGCCACTCGACGTAGGCCATGTCGACCTCGTCGTACAGCCACGAGATGGCGTCGTCCACGACCGGGCCGCAGTGCGTGTGCGACGCGGAGAGCAGCACCTGGCTCTCGTCGAGCCCAAGCCGCTCCTTCACCCCCGACTTGATCGCGGCCACGAGCGATTCGCTGAAGTCGAGCAGCTCCGCGGTGAGGATCGCGACGCGTTCGTGTGCTTCGTCTTCGAGCACGAGCGCGCGTGCATAGATCTGTTGATACACTCCGCTCGACTTCTGGTCGCGGCCGTATCCGCTCTGGAAGACCGGGCGCGTTGGCGTGATGCAGCGCGTGGCCGTGCCGGCGGACAGAGTCTGGGCCGCGTTGCTGTTGTCGCTGGTCAATGTGGTTCTCCTGTGGCTGTGGCGACCGGCCATCACGATCTTGCCAAGACACTTGCGGCGAGTCACGCCCCGCCCGGGCCTCCCTGTTCCGCAGCATCCTCTCCAAGCGCGACTTCGGCCACGACCGACCGCAGGCGGCCCTTGGCCAGGACGGTGTGGATTTCATCGGCCGGCGCGAGTTGCCCAGCATCTCGCACGACTTCGCCGTCCGCGGTTGTTGTCACGGAATAGCCTCTTCCCAGCACGGCTAGCGGGCTGAGGCCCTCCAGCCGCGCACCGCCCGAAGCGAGCCGTTCGCGTGCATGCTTGAGCCGGCTGGCCATAGCGGTGTGCCCGCGCTGGGCGAGGTCGTCGGCGCGCTGCTGGCGCTGCCGAATGGGGTCCAGGGGGCGGCTCAGGCCGTAGCTTCGCGCGAGCGTCTCCAGCCGCTGTTTGGCCACGCTCAGTTGGCCCAGCAAAGCCTGCGCGAGCCTGCGTTTGGCCACGCGCAGCATGTCGAGCAGTGCGCCCGCGTCCGGCACGACCATCTCGCCGGCCGCGGTCGGCGTCAGCGCACGCCGGTCCGCCACGAGGTCCGAGATGGTCACGTCGATCTCGTGGCCGACGGCCGAGATGATAGGGATGTCGGACGCGAAGATGGCCCGCGCCACGGCTTCCTCGTTGAACGCCCAGAGGTCTTCCAGGCTGCCGCCGCCCCGGCCCACGATCAACACGTCCGGCTTGCCCCATGTGTTGAAGTCGGCAATGGCCTCTGCGATCTCCGCGGCCGCGCCGTCGCCTTGCACGCGTACGGGCCGGATGTAAACCTCGATGGCCGGGAAGCGGCGCAGAATCACGTCGAGCATGTCGCGGATTGCCGCTCCCGTGGGCGAGGTGACGATGCCGATGCACCGCGGCAATTCGGGCAGAGGCTTCTTGTGGGCTTCATCGAACAGGCCCTCCTGGCGCAGCTTCTCCTGGAGTTGCTTGAATGCGAGTTGGAGCGCGCCTTCGCCCTTGGGCTCGATTCGTTCGACGATGATCTGGTAGTTGCCCCGCGGCTCGTAGACCGTGATGCGGCCGTGCACGACCACTTCGAGCCCATCTTCGAGCCGAAAGCGGGCGCGCTGCGCGACGTTGCGGAAGGCCACCGCGGAGATCTGCGACTGCTCGTCCTTGAGCGTGAGGTACACGTGGCCGGAACTGGGCGTGCGCGCGTTCGAGATCTCGCCGGTCAGCCACACGCGGCCGAAAGTGCCCTCTAGGCACTTCTTGATGTCGCGCGTCAGCTCGGCGACGGTGTAGACCTTGCGTTCGGCCTGGGCCGCCTCTTGTTTCGCGTCGGCGCTCACCTGTTTGGCCGCAGCCACTTTCCGCCCGCCTCCGGCGCCCCTCTGCTTGGCTGCATCGAAGAGAGGCAAGTCTGCTTGCTTCTGTCCTCGCCGCGCCATGGGGCTCACCCCTGCTCCGCTGGGTCTGGCGCGTCGACTTGCACGCGCGTGATGTCGCGGGCTTGGCCCGTGCCGGCATTGACGGTCACGATCGCTCCGCAGATTTTCACGTCGCCCTTGGCCACGTCGAACCGCGTGGGCATCTGTGTGGTGAGGTACTTGAGGACGCGGTCCTTGCGCCGGCCGATGACCGAGTCCTATGGCCCGGTCATGCCCAGGTCGGTGAGGTACGCGGTCCCTTGCGGCAGGATACGCTCGTCCGCGGTCTGCACGTGTGTGTGCGTGCCCAGCACGGCGCTCACTCTGCCGTCGAGATGCCAGCCCATGGCCATCTTTTCTGACGTGGCCTCGGTGTGAAAGTCGGCGATCACGACGGGCGTCTGCCCGCGGAGCTTCGTGGCCAGTTCGGCCGCCGCGCGGAACGGGCAGTCCGACATGCTCGTCATGAAGGCGCGGCCAATGATGCACATGACGCCCACACGGTGGCCCCCGCGGGTCTCATAGCAGCCGTATCCTCGGCCCGAGGCCTGGGAGGAGAAGTTCGCCGGCCGCAGGAGGCGGTCGGTGCTCTCCATGTAGGCAATGATATCCTTTTTCTTGTACACGTGGTCGCCGGTGGTGATCACGTCGACCCCGGCCGCGAGGAGCGCCTTGGCCTCGTCGGGCATGATGCCGGCTCCGCCGGCCAGGTTTTCGCCGTTGGCGATGCAAAAGTCGATCTGCTGCCGCTCCTTGAGAGCGGGCAGGAGGGCGACGATGGCCTGGCGGCCGGGCTTGCCCACAATGTCGCCGATGACCAGGATCCGCAACGAGTTCGGGGGCACATGGGCCGGTTCGGGGATGTCAGTCAGGTGCATATCCTGTCCGCTTGCTCTGTGCGCGGGTGGTGCGGCGTGGTGTGTGCCATCCCCCGGGCGGGCCGGCCGGGAGCCCCTGCGCCTAGTACCGTCGCAGCCGCGACTCCGATCCCACGTGCGAGAGGGCCAGGCTCAAGCGCACGTCATCTTTGCCCTTGTCGAATTCGAAAGTCATGTCCAGGAACCATTTGTGCAGGCGCCTGCGAAGCGTCAGGGCGGAGTCCAAGTTCTTGCCGCTGCTCTTGCCATCGAGTTGGTAGCTGAAATCGTACTGCTCGAAGAAACGGATCGTCCATCTCTCATTGATCAAGTGTTCGACTTCGAGGGCCATGGCGGAACTGGTGTCGCGGATGTAGCGGTGGCCCACGTAGACGCTCCACCGCGGCCTCATGTCCAGCTTCAGCCCCACGTTGGCGGTCTCCCACTTTGCGGTGTTGAAGTTGAATTCGTTGTCCTGCGAGGAAAGCGTGAGCCATTGGCGGATCGCGTAGCTGTAATCCGCCTCGAACCAGTCGTCGAACTCCTTGCTGCGGCCGGTGCTGCTGGGGTGCAAGTACAGCTCCAGGTCCAGATCCATGAAGTTCGCGGTGTACTCTTGGCCGGGCTCGCCGCGCTTGGTTTGCAGCCTGTTTCGGTACCCGAGCATGAGGCGTTGGAACGTGTCGATCCGGTCGACTTCGTCGAACTGGTTGAATTCCGCCGCGCTGGTGGTGGAGGCGGGGGTGAACTCCCACCGCACTTCTGGGGTCATGATGTGCTTGATCCGGTTCACGTCCAACCGTTCGCTCTGCACGTCGTACACGCGCCACAGGTCGGTGCTGGCGTTCACCCCCACGGTCTGGGCCAGGCGCGTGGTCATGCCGGAGGCGGGGGTGCCCACGAGCGCGCGCTCGGCCACGGCTTCCGCGAAGACCGAGCGGGGCTGCGTCACGGTCGAGCGCCGGCGCCGGCCGGTGCGCGGCGCGAGCGGCCCGCTTCGGCCTTGGTTGGCCGCGGTGAACTGAATCTTGTAGAACGGGCTGAAGCGCATGATCCAGAGCTTGAACGGCGTTGCGAACTCCTGGTCGGTGTGGAACCGCAGGGTGCGCTTGGGGTCGGCCACGTGGAGGTTGTCGTCGATCTTGCGGCTCAGGTTGGCGGCCTCGTAGGACGAGGTGTACACGATCGTGTCGCCCCAGAAGGGCTGGCCGATGACGTCGAAGTTGATCGCTGGCTGGCGCTCGACTTGGGTGTCGAAGTCGTTGATCCGCGCGCTTGCGGTGACGCGCAGGCCCTTGTTGCCGTTCAGTTTGCGGAGGTAGAGGACGGTTTCTTGCTCCTTGCCCTCCTTGAACTCGTCCTCGAAGTAATCGCGCAGGAAGGTGCGGTCGGTCAGGTACGAGAGTTCCGCCTCCGCGCGCCAGCCATTGGCGAACTCGCTTCGGTGGCGCCAGAGGAACCGGCCGCGGTTCTTTTTCTCCACGGGCCGGCCGGCGAAGTCATGGTTCGCGGAGTCATTGATGAAATAGCCCAGCGCGTTGCCAAAGTAGCCGGCGCCGCCGTAGTCGAAGTCGAGCCCCACGCCCAGCCCGCGGTCGGCGTAGTAGTCCAACAGCAGGTCGGCGTTCGTATTCTTGCTCTTGATGCCCAGCAGTTGGTACGCCGCCCACCGCGTCTCCACAAACGGGCCCAGGTACGACGATTGGCCCGCTCGGAACGAGCGGATGACGAATTCGTTGTCTCCGACGTCGTGCGTGACCGACGGCACGTAGAACACGGGCACGCCCCCGATGCGCAGGAAGTTGTGCACGGACGACACGACCGTTGCTTCCGGCGTTTGGATGATGCGCACGACCTTGCCGCGCACGTCGTAGTGCGGCGTGGCGTCGTCGCAGGTCGAGAAGCTGGCGTTCCGGGCCTCGTACTGGCCCTTGCCCGTGTGCCAGACTTCCTTGGCCTGGCAGTACACCCCCGGCTTGCCTGATTCGAGCGCCAAGCGGCAGTCGTAGTACACGCCCCTGTCCTTGGCGATGTTCTCATACACGCGGGACGCGGTGATGATATCCTTGCCGCGCGTGAGCGTCACGTTGCCCTCCGCGTAGAACTCCTCGAAGCTCTTCATGCCGCCCTGCTTCTTGCCCTCGCCGCCCTTGCCGGGCCGGGCCCAGACGATAATGTTGTCGGCCGTGACCGTCGTGTCGCGGCGGCGGATCTCGACGGGTCCGATGATGGTGAAGACCATCTGGCCGGTGGCCTTGTCCTCTTGGAAGGAAAAATCCCTGTACTTCGGGATGCTCACTTCCTCGAACTTGGGCAGCCGCGCCTTGCCGGGGGTTTCGATGTAGGGCTCAGTCGTGGCGAAGTCGGTGTAGCTCTGTGCGCGCTGTGCCGCGCCGCGCAGCAGGAACTTGTCGGCGGGCTTGGCTTTGAGGGTCTCGACGGCGCCATCGATGCACAGCCCCGCGCCTGCGCCGCCGCTGCTGGCGTGGATGAGGATGCGCTCGTAGCGGGCCACCTCGCCCCGTTGGAGGATCGTCACGCGGCCCTCGGCGTAGATGTCGACCACCGCCTCCCCAGTCTCCTTCGCCTGTTGCTCGTC
>JAJRTI010000820.1 GCA_024278415.1 Planctomycetota bacterium
GAGAGCATGGGCCCCTCCTGCATGCCCAAGTCCTCCGGGTAGCCCATCCAGTCCACGCCGATCTCCATGTAGCGCTCGACGATGCCCATGTTGAACGCCTCGACCATCTCGATGAGCCGGTGCAGCTCCGGCCGGTCGTCGGCCATGTCGAAGATGAGCCCTTCGTATCCGCGGATGTAGGAGAGCGTGAGGAAGGTGTGGCCGTGCCGCAGCGCGCCGCGTGCAATGCCGCCGGCCGCCTTCGTTCGCTCGATCCCCTGCTTGATGCCGTCCCAATTGATGGGCCCCCAGCCGTTGTGCTTGGCCGGGTCGGGAGGCGCGAAGTCGGCGAACGCGGCCCAGTCCGCCAGGGGATGCACGCGCACCGCGCCGGTGAGGCCGTCTTCCGGCGTCTCCCAGATGCAGCCCCAGCTATCGGTGTACGGCGCGCCGGCCTTGCGAAAGGGAGCGATCGCCGGCTGGACCGGCTCAGGCGACGGCTTGTATCCCGGGAAGAGCAGCGGGTGCGACGCCATCAGCTCCTTGAGCGCGTCCTGCGGGTAGTAGCTCCAGCAGGGTGCGCTGATGCCGAAACGCACGGGGATATGTTCGGGCCGCTCGAAGCGGACCGCAGCCAGGATGTTTTCGGATGGGGTCACGCCAGGCCCTCAGGACCGAAGATCAACTCGCCGAGTTCCGTGAGATAGGCCAGTTTCAGCCGGCGCACGGGGATCGGGCAGCGGTTCTCGCCGGGAATCTCGAAATTGAACAGCCCGGCGTAGTCGATGTCCTTCAACGCGGCCGCGATCTCCGGCCACGGCACGCAGCCCCCGCGCGCGTAGGGCAGGGTGTGGTCGTCGTTCTGGCCGGCGTTTTCCGCGAGGTGGAGGGCCTGGAGCCGCGGGCCGCAAAAACGGATGAAGTCGCCTTGGCTCTCGTCCGTGAGATTGAGATGGCCCGTGTCCAGGCAAACGCCGATGCGCTTGGGGTCCGTATTCGCGAGCACAGGCTTGAGCGCGTCGCCGGAGCTACAGTTCTCGATGCACACGACGAGGTCCGTGCCGTCGAGGTAGCGCGATATCTCGTCCAGGGATTGCATGCGCTGCGCCTCCGCGGCCTCCGCGTCCTCGCACCCGCCCGGGTGCAGCACGCCGGCTTTGATGCCGATCGCGTTGTAGAGATCGAACCACGGCTTGAGCGTCTCGACCGCGTCGCGCCGGGCCGTTTCATCTCCGGGCGCGATGTTGAGCGTGAGGTAGAGGTGCCCCTGGTCGAACGCTACGCCGTGGTCGGCCGCGACCTTGGCGAACTCCGCACCGACCTTGGCCGGGTCGCCGCGGTCCAACAGCATGCGGCTGTGTTCGTCGGACAGTTCCGAGTAGCGCCAACCCGCGCGCGCGAGTTCGGCGACCATGTCTTCAGGCGAAAGCTCGATGAGGAAGCTGGTCCAGATGGAAAGTTTCATGCGTGTCTCTTTTCGCAAAGGGTTCTGCTTCCGTGTCATCCTCGACTCATGTCCATATTGGCAAGTCGTGATTGTAGCCATGCGACACAAAGCGTCAAGCGCGCAGCAGAGGTTCCCCCATGCGCCGCCTGTAGTGCTCACGTCAGTGAGCCTTCTGCCCATCATTCACGCCGGCAGAGGCTCACTGACGTGAGCACTACAGGCGCGTAGGCGCGGAGACGATGGTTGTTGGCGGAGCCACCACGAAGGCCCTGTGGCTCCAGGTCCGCAATCTGCGCAATCTGCGGATGATCCTCTCGGCCGCGCTTGCGCTGGCATCGTGGCCCGACCTTGTTATAATCCCCGAACCGGCGCCTGTGCCGCGCCCGGCTCGATGCCACCACCTGCCCGGAGCTGTTGCCCATGAGCCACGTCTTCGTTGAAGCCGACACACTCCCCGAGGGCTGGGAAAAGGCCGTTGTCGCCTGTTGGGAGCAGGGCGACGTCATCGCGACCGAGTACGACCAGGAGGGCGATCCCGCGAGCCGCGACTGCACGGCCATGATCGCGGTGCGCGATCCCATGGCCGAGCCGCGCATCCACCGCGCATTCCCTGGCGGCCTCGACGACCTCGAAGTCTACCGGCAAGAAGTCGTGCTTGGCGTCCACGATCATTGGGTCGACCCGGACGCCGGCAAATGGTCCTATACGTACCACCAGCGCCTGTTCGACTACGACGTGCACGACGCGTCCGGAGCGGAGCAGCGCATCGACCAGTTCGCGCACATCATCGACAAGCTCGCCGAGGCGCCCCACTCGCGCCGCGCGCAGGCGATCACGTGGAAGGTCGACGTGGACCCGGTGGTCGAGGATCCCGCGTGCTTGCAGCGCGTGTGGTTCCGCGCGTATGGCGACGAACTCCGGCTCAACGTGCACATGCGCAGCAACGACGCGTTCAAGGCGTCGTTCATGAACATGTGGGCCTTCGCCGACCTCCAGCGCTACGTTGCGGAAGAGCTGAGCAAACGGCTCGGCCGCGAAGTGAAGGTCGGCGCGTACACGCACATCGTGGACAGCTTCCACATCTACGGCTCCTACTTCGCCGAGTTCGAAGGCTTCCTCAAGACCCTCGAATCTCGCACGTTCGAGGAGCGCGTGTGGGACAGCACGGAGGATTTCGTGCAAGAATGTTTCGAAGAAGGCAAGCGCCGCCTCGCGGCCGAGGCCGGACCCGACGACGCCGGCCGCGGGCCGGGGTTGTGACAAGGTGACAAGGTGACAAGGTGACAAGGTGAC
>JAJRTI010000075.1 GCA_024278415.1 Planctomycetota bacterium
CAACTCGCACTCCGCCCAATATGACGGCCCATGTACGCACCCCGACGGGGTGCAGGGATATAGCCTTGGGCTTCAGCCCAAGGACAAAGGCGGCATGCACAGGCCCCCCGCGCTGTAGGCGCGGCGGAGCCGCCCGATATCCCGCCGCGTGCGGCCCCGTTTCCGTTCCTCGTTCCGGCGCTCCTTCAGAGCGCGGTGCCGATTGGCGTCGGTGACCTTGGGCTAAAGCCCAAGGCTTTATGCCTGTGCGACTTCGTCGCACCGTTCGCCCGCAGGGTTCCCGTATCCGCGGCGCCCACCGCACTTGCCTCCGCCGCGCCGATATGGGTATCCAGAAGAAAGCCCAGATGCCCATATGGGGCGAACCCAACTCGCCCAGGGAAGCAGCATGCGAGTTGCGCTCTGGCTGATACTTGAGGCGAGACCGGGTTTGGATGTTCGGAAGATGTTGCCACCACAACTACATGGTATGCCATAATAACCTCTACTTTTCGCGCTCGCGTTGACAAAAGAACAGGTTCATGTACAAAGGTCGGCCCAAAGTGCGCCCAACGTATTTCATTGCCTTGGTTTTTTGCAATTCAAGCCCAAGAATGCCTTGAGTTATTGCATGCACATCGGGGAACCACAATGACACACACGGCATTGGTCGCCTGCATGCTGCTAACCGCGGTGCTGGCGGAGGCCAGTGAACTCGATCCGCCGAACGACGTAGCGTTCACCGCGGTGCTGGACGGTTCGACGCAGCGCAACGTCGAGATGCTCCCGAAGGGCTTCGACCCGGCCAAGGAGCACCACGTCCTCATGGCGTTCCACGGCCATGGCTCGGACCGATGGCAGTTCGTCAAGCAGACGCGCGGCACTTAGAAAGAGGCGCGTGCCATCGCGACGAAGTACAGATGGATGCAAATCGCGCAGAGCCTCTTTCCCCATCCGCGTGATGTGTGGGCATCTTCGGATATCTGTATTTCCTCCCTTCTGCGGCAAATCGTGTGGCCCCGCCGCCTACTTGCGCTGAAGTTCGAACGCTGTCGTACCGCTGACGCCGGTGGCCACGTCCGTGGCCTTGAGCGCCCACGCTCCCACGGGATCGTTCAGCGCGGTGCGGAATGCGCCGCGGGCCGAGCCGGCGCTCGCTACGAGCAGGGCATCGTAATGCCGGAGCCTTCGGCCGGCTGGGTCGGTGACTTCAACGCGGAACACATGCAGGCCAGGCTTCGCGCCGCCGGCCTGCACTTGCACCGAATACTCCACCTCGCCACCGAGCCGGCCTCGGCCGACCGCGACGCGCACCGCGTCGACGCGATAGGGAAGCAGCGCGTACAGCTTCGCGTCGCCCTGCTTGATCTCGGACTCGATGCGCTGCCGCCGGCCCAAGAACTTCCCGGCGCGGATGTCGTATACGAATGATTTGCGCGGCAACTCAATGCGGACCGGCATCGCCGCGTCCGTTTCTTCTCGCTTGCCTTTCTTCGCGCCTGGCTGCGTCGGTTTGGGTTCGAGGACTGTGGCCACGTAGCTCGCGTCGCCGGAGCGGAACCGCACGGTGCGGAAGTGGGCCCGCTCGTCGTTCGCCGCGGCCACACGCACGGCCGGCGCGACCCCGCGGAGAGCCAGCAGCTTGGCGACGACGTCGCGCAGATCCTTCTCCATGCCCAGTTCGCGGCGCTTGGGGTAGCTGCGCATGAGGAAGTTGAGGAACACGGCCGTTCCCTGGCCCACGCGGTTGGCCACGAGCACCGGCCCGCGCGTGTGCTTGCCCAGGGCCCTGCCTTGGGTGAGCGTGAGCGCGGGCTCGCCCAGCTCGACGTCGATCTGTGCGCCATCGACCCGCGCTTCGCCCTCGCTCCGCGGGCGGGCTGGCGCGGGTTTGCCGCGGCGCATGCCAAAGAGGCCGTCGAGGATCGCGGCGGGCCGCGTGCGGCAACGCTTGTCCATGAGCCCGGTCCGGGCGTCCGCCAACACGAGGCCGCCTTGGTCCGCGTACGCACGAATCGCCACGGCCTCCGCGTTCGACATCGCAACGGAATAGGGTAGCACCAAGGCCGCGTACTGCCGGCGCGTCAGCTTGCCGTCGGCCATCTCCTTCCCGGACACGAACTCGCACTGGAGGCCCAAGTCCTCCAACGCCTGCACCCAGCCGCGCCGGTTGTCGCTGAACACGGTGCTGTCGCCAAAGATGAACGCGGCGCGGATGCTGGGCTGCGAGTAATGGATCGCGATGGGGTTCGCGCGCTCGAGCCGGTTGAAGAGCGTCGCGAGGCCGCTCTTGAGTTCCGCGACGACTTGGGCCGCGTCCTGCGTGCTGACCGTGGGCCGGTAGTCGGGGAAGAACATGTAGCGGCTCACGAAGTAGGAGCCCCCGCGATTGCCGTTCAGGAAACGCCACCACAGGGAGTAGCGCATGCGCGGGTTGCGCACCATGTAGCCATACCACGGCGCCCGCGGCAGGCGGCTGCCAAACGAGCGCTGCATCTCCAGCGTCTCGTGGTGCGTGTAGTTCTGCGCGAAGTCGAGCGTGTGCACGAGCTTGGACCAGTCGTACCCGCCGTACGCCTCCGCGGCTTGGCTGCCGGACATGCCGACGGTCGCGCGAGGATCGCGCTCCCGAAGCCGGGCGCGCACCCAGCGGAAGAAGTTCTGGAACGTGTCGTCCATGAACTCGCGGTGCTCAGCCCACGGCGCGTAGTTGCCCCGGCCCTTGACCTCGTATGCGGTCATGGGCATCACCTCGTCCCACGACGCGAACTGCGTGTCCCACGCGCGGTTGAGATCGGCGAGGGACTTGTAGCGCGGCTTGAGCCACTCGCGGAACTGAGCCAGGCACTTGTCGCCGAAGCAGTAGTCGAACGGCGTCACGTAGTACGTGATGCTCATCTCGTCGCCGAGGTTGTATCCGATAGGTTCGAGCCACCCGGTGAACTCGGCCAGCTTCCGCAGCTTCTGCGCGAGCGGCTCCAGATCGGCGGCGCTATTCAGGCACACCGGGCGCACGAGGTACTGCTTGTCGTGCGTCTTGGCGTACGCGGCCCGGGCCTTGGCGAACGAGAGCTTGCCCTTGGGCGGCCGGCTGGTGCTCAGCGCGGCATAGCACGCGTTCATGACCATGGTCTTGAACCCGGCGCGCACCGCGGAGTCATACTCCGTGTCGAGGAGCCAACTGCTGCTTGTGATGACCGTGTCGATGCCGTAGTCCCGAAAGACCTTCGCCTTGAGCGGGATCATGTAGTCCCGCTCGTACGCGCCGGCCGGGTTGCCCCAGAGTTGGCTCTCCCAGTCGCCCCATCGGCGTTGGGCGTGCGCGTCGGGCAGCATGATGAAGTCCGTTTCGCTTGTGGCTAGGAGCTTGCCGCGTGCGGAAGCCGTGACCGCGACTTTGCCCACCGTGACCAACGGCTTGCCGACCGGGAACTCAAACGCGGCCTTCGCGTTTGCGGCCGCGTCGATTGTGGTCTTCGCCTCGCCAATGAGCCGGCCGAGCGAGTCGGTGAACGCGGCGGCCAAGTCGAGGGTTCGGGGTGGGTCCGAGCTGAGCCCCACCTCGACGCGTACGGTCTCGCCGGGGTGGTAGAGCTTCTTGTCCGCGCTCAGGGAGTCGATCTGCACGCCGGTTTGTACGCGCAGGGCAGCGGTTCCCCAGAGCACGACCTTGCCGTCGCGCTTCACGATCACGTCCACGAGGTTCAGCCCGGCCGGCAGGGCCGCTCGAATCGGAAGGTCGATCGTACTGGAGCCGGCCGGGATGGAGATGGAGATCTGCCGCTCCTCGCGGATGTTGCCCCATGCATCGGAGACTTTCAGATGGGCTTGCGCCTGGAGCGATGCGCCGGAGTTTTCGACTTGGGCCGTGAACAGCGCGGCGTCGCGCGTCTGCTCGGCCCCAATCTCGCGCCATTGCACGTCCGGCTCGCGGCGCGCGGCCCAGACGAGGCTTTTGCACAGCAGCGAGAAGTGATATTCCCAGTAGCGGAACTTTTGGGGGGCGTTGCGCACCCACGGCGTGATGCCGGTCATGTAGGAGCCGATGCCCTGCCAGCCCGTGTTGTATGCGAGCACGACGACGCGGCCCTTGCCGGGGCCGTCCGCCGCCACGAGCAGCGGCCCCCGCCCCGCGCGGGCCAGCACCTGGCCCTTGGCGTCGTAGAACGCGTAATCGGTTTGGGGCAGTACTTCGAACGGCACGCCGAGCGTGAGGTAATGCGGCGTCGTCGCCATCCACTGACCGCGCCGGTATCGCAGATGCCGCTCCCGGCGCACGGGCAGCAGGTCGTACAGCGCGTCCGTCCCGCGGTTCGGCGCGACCCACACGAGCCCGGTCCCGGCCTCGACCTTGCGCCGAATCGCGGCGAGCGTCTTGTCGTTGAAGAGCTTGCCGGACAGCCCGCCCACGATGATCGCGTCCACTTTGCCGGTGAGCTGGTCTTGGATGTATTGGTTGATGTGCTCCTGCGTGAACGGCACGTGCCGGCCGAGGTTCTGCATGCCCGCGAGTGCGCCGCGCTCGTTCTTGAGGCCCGCGCTGGCCCAGAGTATCTCCATGTCGAGCCGCTCCGCCAACTCGACCGCCTCGCGGCCGTTGAGGATGGACGTGAGCACGAGCACCCGCAGCTTGCCTTTGGCGTAGGGCTTGGCCCAGGGGGTGTGCTCGCTCTCGATCTCGGTCGACAGCTTGATGTCGGGCGGCGCGGAGCCGCGGAGAGCGATGCGATCCTCGAATCGCTCGCTCGGCCGGCCGATGCGTTTCTCAAGCGGCGCGACGCGATACGGTGCGGTCGTTTTGCCGACCTGAAGCGGCGCGGTGAAGTCCATCCGATCGCGGCCGTCGCTGACGATCCGCCCGCGGAGCACGTACGTGCCGGGCTGCTTCACGGCCACGCGCATGGGCATGGATATCGGCTCGCCGACCGGCATGTCTACCGGCTGCCGATACACCTGCTCGGCCGGGCCGTCGGGCAGGCGCTTCAATGTGACGATCAATTCTCCCTTCGTCGGCAGGCCGGCATAGAGCACGGCCTTGGCCTCCAGCGCGCCGGGCGCGTCGAGGGATTCGGGCTTGTCCCAGCCCGCAACCACGCCGCCGCCCGCGCCGTGGACGACGGGCAACCCGCTGAACACGATGACGTTGCCCGGCGTGCGCAGCGTATCGCCGTTGGTGATCTCCGCGGTGCGGAACGCCCACTCCATGCACGCGTTGTTGCCGTGGCGCAGGATGTAGAAGCACATGAGCCGGCGGTACTCGATCTCGTACGCGAGGCCCGCGCCGCTCGCGCCCGCGACCGCGGCCCAACCCCGCGCCGGGTTGTAGAACCACGACTGGCCGGAGCCCGTGCCCTGGTCCATGGCGACCGTGCCGTCGTCCAGGGGCAGGTAGCACGTCATGGGCTCCCCGCGCACGGTCAGGATGTTCTTGAACCACAGGCCGATGCGCTGCGGCACCATGAGCGCCTGGCCCACGTGGAACAGATACTCGACCCGCACCTGGCTCTCGCCGTCGCGCAGCGTGATGCGCCGCTCGAACTCGGTGCGCCGTGTGAACCCGACTTGGCCGTTGGCGCGCAAGACGACGGTCACTTGGCCCGGCGCCTTGCGGATCTCATGCGTCCACGCGCAGCGCTCCCATTGCATGTACAGATCTCGGTCCGCGTAGTTCCACACGCGGTTGCCCAGCAGCACGGCCTCGCCGGGCGACGTGAATCGCTTGCCGGTGGGCTTGTGCTCCAGGAGCGTACACATGCCTCCCTCGCTAGGCGAGAGGATCATGCGCACGTAGCGGTTTTCCAAAAGCACGCTGGGCTTGCCTTGGTAGGTGATCTCCGAGACCGCAGCAGCAGCATGCGCGGCCGACGTGGCGCACAGGATCCCGATGAAGGCGGACAGTTTGAGATATGGCATTTTGAGTCTCCGCTACTGTTGGTAGCCGCAGCCGCCAGGGTGCGGGGGAGCAAAAGCAGGGCAAGCATTCCCGCATGCTGGCGCATGCGGCGACGGATCGCTACTGCTGAGACACGGGCAGGAGGATGCGATACGCGATCCGTCCTTTGACGCCTCTGAGGATTCGCCCGCGCCAGGAGATTTCGCGCGGCCGCGTCTGGAGTTGCACGTGCTTGCGCCAACTGAACGTTGTCGGCAAAGGCGCGTCCCATACGATGTGCACCGGGCCGACGCGGGTCCGAATCGTCAATTGCTCCAACGGCTCGCGCAGCCGCGCGTCGCTGACACTAACCGTGTCCAGCTTGAGGCGGCCGGTGAAGATGCGATCGCCGCGAAGGCCCATGAAGGGACAATCGCTGACCGTCTCGGGCGTGAAGAACATGAGCACGCCGAAGCCATTCCACCGACAGGTGCGCACCCACGCACAATCGTAAACGACCGAGATTTCGCCGGTCGGCGTGAGCGTGAGGGTCTGGTCCACGAGGCACAGCGTCTGCCCGTCGAGCACATTCGGCTTGGCCACCTTGTGGCGGAACCGGAAGACCCGCGTGCCGCGCCGGTCGTACGTCTCGCGTTCCGGCTCCTCGATCGTGAGCCCCCGCGCGCCGATGCCCTCGCCCTGCACCGTGCGCACGGGCTTGCCGCTGGACGAGATCGGCGACGTGTAGAGCGCGCCGGCATGCGACATGATCTCCCGGCCGTGGACCTTCAGGCTCCGCATCGAGCCGAAGCGGGTGACGCGGACTTGGTATTCACTCGTCCCCCAAACCCCGTCGCGCTCCGTCCCTCCGAGGAGTTTGACCTCGAACGCTCTGGCCCACAACGGACCCGCGCCGAAGCAGGTTGCGAGAACAAGCACAAAACGGTATCGGGCGACCATAGCCTCTGCCCTCTCAATCCCGTGATTGGGTTTGCAGCCGGAGCACCCAGTATCGACTCCGCGGGCTCGTTTGGCAAGGCCCGGCCGCGGCTTGCAAATCCGGCCGCGGACGGTATCGTATGCCCCCATCGCACACCAGAGAAGGGAACGGACTATGCCGACCGAAAGCAAGACCGCGATGAAACAGCGCATGAGCGAGATCCTCGCCGCGCTGCACAAAGCCTACCCGGACGCGGACTGCGCGCTCAAGTGGCGCAACCCGCTCCAACTGCTCGTGGCCACCATCCTCTCCGCACAGACCACCGACGCGCACGTGAACGAGGTGACGCCCGGGTTGTTCAAGAAGTACCGCAAGCCCAAGGACTACGCGGGCGCGCCGCTCGAAGAACTTCAGAACGACATCAAGTCCATCGGCCTCTTCCGCAACAAGTCCAAGTTCATCCAAGGCGCCTGCCGCATGATCGTGGACGAGTACGGCGGGAAAGTGCCGAAGACCATGGACTAGCTGCTGCGGTTGCCGGGCGTCGCGCGCAAGACCGCGAACTGCGTGCTCGGCAACGCGTTCGGCGTCGCGGCTGGCGTGGTCGTGGACACGCACGTGAACCGGCTCTCCAAGCGCTTGGGCTTCGCCAAGCTCAAGGAGCCGAATACGAACAAGATCGAGAAGGTGCTCATGGCACTGGCGCCGCAGGACGAGTGGGTCTACCTGGGCCACGCGCTCATCCTGCACGGCCGCCAAGTGTGCCAGGCGCGCAAGCCCGCGTGCAGCGCCTGCTGCCTGGCGGCCCTCTGCCCGCGCAAGGGCGTGAAGGGCTCCTAACACTTCAGCCAAATGCAATGAGACCGCAACTCACGCACCCCGAAGGGGCGCCACTCCATAGCCCAGGGCAAGCGGTGCGCAGCACCGCGCCGCCCTGGGTGGCGGGACATGAAAGGGGGAACGCTGAAAGCGTTCCACAACGCCGGCGAGGAACACCTGTGCAACGCTTACAGCGTTGTTCGCACCGACCCACCCCGGACCCAGCGCGGCGCACGTTCGTCCGCTGACGCGGCCGAACGCGCTTGCACTGGGCTATAGAGTGGTGCGCTTTCAGCGCACCGATTGCACCCACTGGACGCCACTGGCGCGATCGCCCATCATGGACCCTCGCATTCGGCTGAGATGTCACGAAGTAACACACCACTACTTGACTGGAGTCTGAGTATGAAACTAGGTTGCAACACCCTCCTGCCCACGGGCCGCCTCACGGACTGCGCGGCGCAGTTTGGCGTCGACATGCAGATCCGATCGCTTGAGATCATCAAAGAGTCCGGCTTCCAAGCCGCGGAGTTTTCCCACGTCGAGCACCTCGACGTGGACGCCCTGAAGACCGTCGCAGAGGCTGCGCGCGGCCTGGAGGTCGAGCCGTGGTCCGCGCACTCGTGGCAAACGATTGTCGCGGAGAAGGGCGACGTGGCCGCCGCGTTGGAGGAGTTCGACCGCTTCCTCGAAAAGGCCAAGGCCCTCGGCGTCTCCGTCGTGGTCGTGCATTGCGCCGGCACGCGGACGGAACTCGACGCCCCGGCCAAGCGACAGCAGCGCATGGACGTGAACTTGGCCTGCCTGGAGCCTCTTGCCCGCATGGCCGAGGAGGCAGGCGTGCGCGTGGCCATCGAAAACGGGGTGCATCGAGGCGACTGGCAGTTCATCATCGACATGGTGGGCGAGCTGGGCCATCCGAGCGTGGGGCTGAACGTCGATACCGGCCACGCAAACCTCGGCGACATGGACCCGGCAACGGCCATCCGCATGGCCGGGCCGCGCCTGATCACCACGCACCTCCAAGACAACTTCGGTGAGCGCGACGACCACCTGCCGCCCGGGCTGGGCAAGATCGACTGGCCGAGCGTCGTCGCCGCGCTGCGCGAGATCGGCTACAACGGCTGCCACATGGTCGAGATATCCGACTGCCCGCCCCAGCGCGAGCCGAACGCGGCCGTGGACACCAAGACCGCGCACGACAACCTCGCGCGCTTCCTCGGCCTGTAGCCGCGCTCCATCCTGTAGCATTTCCGGAGGCCACCCCGTGAGCACCTACTGCGAACCTGTGAAAGAGATCCCTATCCGCGGCGAGTACGACGTCGTGGTCGCCGGCGGCGGCCCCGCCGGCATTGGCGCCGCGGTCGCGGCCGCGCGCAATGGCGCCAAGGCGTTGGTCGTGGAGGAGTTTGGCTGCCTGGGCGGCATGCTCACGAGCGGCCTCCACACGCACGTGTGCATTCTCAAGTCCGCGTCCGGCGGCGACGACTTCATCATCGGCGGCGTGGGCATGGAGATGTGCCAGCGCGGCGCGGCCAAGCAATACGGCGACATCGGCGGCGCAAGCTACGATTTCGAACTGGAGGCCATGAAGCGCGACCTTGACGACTGGATGGAGGAGGCCGGCGCAGACGTGGTATTCCACACGCGCGTGGCCGACGCCATCGTCGAGGACCGCGCGTGCAAGGGAGTCGTTGTCGAGAACAAGTCCGGCCGATCCGCGATCCTGGCCAAGCAGGTGGTCGACTGCACCGGCGACGCGGACGTGGCCGCGCTCGCCGGCGCGCCGTTCGAGAAGGGCCGGGAGGGCGACGGGCTCATGCAGCCCACCACGCTCATGTTCCGCATCGAAGGCGTGGACTGGCCGAGCGTGCGGGAATATCGCAAGGGCGATCCAAAACTCATGGACTTCTGCCAGAAGGCCATCGACGCCGGGGACATGCACCCGTTCCAGACGCAGCTCATGGGCTTCTGGTGGAGCAAGTACCGGCCCACCCAACTCGGAGTCAACTTCACCAACATCTCGCACATCGATTGCACGGACGCGTGGGACGTGACGCGCGCCACGATCGAGGGGCGACGCCAGGCGAAGATCCTCCAAGACTGCTTCCGCAAGCACATCCCCGGCTTGGAGGAGTGCTACCTCATCGACACCGCGCACGTGCTCGGCACGCGCGAGTCGAGGCGCATCAAGGGCGAGTATACGCTCACCATTGACGACGTGATGGAGTGCCGCAAGAGCGAGGAGGGCGTGGCGAAGGGCTCGTTCTTCGTCGACATCCACAGCCCGGACAAGACCGGCCTCTTCGAACCGCGCCACCTGCCCAAGGGCGAGCACTACGACATCCCGTACGGCTGCATCGTCCCGGTCGACGTGGACAACTTGTTCGTGGCCGGCCGCTCGATCTCTTGCACGCACGAAGCCCTCGGCTCCGTGCGCGTCATGTTCCAGTGCATCGCGCTCGGCGAGGCCGCCGGCACGGCCGCGGCGATGTGCGCACAGCACGGGACGCTCCCGCGGGGCATGGACGTGCAGGCGCTTCGGGAGCGGCTGGCCGGGCAGGGAGCGATGGTGTGAGTCTGTGAGCCACTGGTTCTGCCTCCGTTCTTGCTTGCCTAGCGAGCCGGTGGTAGCATTGCTGGTGTCAGAATTGCGACAGAGAGGAGTTCATGCCATGCCGCGAGTGTTTACAATTGAATACTGGGCCGACGAGGGGTGGTACGTAGGCCGTCTCAAGGAGGCGCCAGGTGTGTTCAGCCAAGGCGAGACACTTGCTGAACTCAAGGACAACATTCGGGACGCGTACAGGATGATGATGGAGGACGGCCGGCTGGAGTTGGGCGAGGACATAGAGGTCAGCGAAGAGTTGGTGGAAGTGTGAAACGCCGGAAGTTCATCCGGGAACTTGCTCGGGCAGGGTGCTACCTGAGGCGGCCGGGAAGCAGACACGACATCTATGAGAACACTCACAATGGGCGTAAGGCTCCAGTGCCGCGGCACACAGAAATCAGGGACACGCTCTGCGATGTCATCAGGAAGCAACTTGGGCTGAAGTAGCCCGAGGGCCGGCATGCCCATTCCCTCCGACTCGCATATCCACCGTACCCACCCGCGCAACTCCTGTGACTCGGCCCGTGTCACAGCCGCCCCCGTACCATCTCTTGGGATCCGACACATGACATCCTTCCGATGCTTCGCGCTCATGACCGCGTTGCTGTCGGCAGCCCACGCGGCCGAGCGCAAGCCCATGACGGATCGCACGCTCGTGTTCTGCCGGTCGCAGATGAAGTACGGGCTCGACCGGAACTACTTGCGCCGGTGGGTCGACCGGCCGTTGTTCGTCGATCCGTCGCTGCGTGTCGAGGGGCGCAAGTATGCGATGGGCCTCCCCAGCTATCGCCGCATTCTTCAGGTGGTGAAGTCTTACGAGTTGGACGGGCTGGCCTTCTTCCCCGAAACCAGCGGCCGCATGGCGGCCTTCGAATACACGGATAGGGCAAACGTGCCGGGCCTGCGGCTGCTGCCGGAGTTCACCGCTCGGGACGACCTGGAGAGCAAGCGCAAGGTGCTGAAAGCCGCGCTGGTCTGCCGCAGTTGCGTCAAGGTCAATGGCAAAATCCTCATCACGTCGTACCGCGCGGACAGTCTGACGCCGCAGCAATGGAAGCGGCTCCTCGACGCGCTGCGTGGGGAGTTTGGCGACGTGTTCGTTTTCCTC
>JAJRTI010000821.1 GCA_024278415.1 Planctomycetota bacterium
GCAAATTCGCGCAAGCCGCGCGCATGCAGCAAAAGCGCCGTCGCCGCCCGCCTTGCGGCGGGCTCTGCCGGCGCACTCCAAAAAGGCGCGCCGCGCGTGCCGTTTCGGTTGCGGGTGAAGCCCGCTTTGTTAGTAGGGCGATTGATCGCCCGTTTTTCAGCGTTGCTGACGGGCCATGAATGGCCCTACTACAAGCCCGCGGCGTCTGCCGCTCGGATCAGAAAACCTGATGGGGAAACTCCTGCACCGGAACGCACTGACGTGCGTGCTACGAGCCCGGCTAACGCACGCGCACCGACACGCCCACGACCGACGCCGGGGGCAGGGGCCGCTTGGCGAACTCGGCCCAAGACAGCCGCTCCTTGTGCAGCTTCGCGATCTCGGGGAACTCCAGACTGTTCCGCGCCCAGGGCTCCAGGCCGGCGAGCGTGGTGACCTCCGCGTCGCCGGTGGGTTTCAGCGCACCGAGGTTCCACTCGACCGCCGCGGCTCGCCGCGGGTGCCGGTTGATGAGCGTCACGTGCAGCGTCGCCTTGTCCTCCGACAACGTCGCGGCCGCGTCGACTGTGGGCAGCTTGCGGAACGATTCGCACCGCGTCGTGACGGCCGCGTCCCACACGCCGCTGTGGTCCGCGAAGAGCCGGAACGCGAAGAACGTGGGCGTCTGCATCACTCGCGTCTGGTCCGTGCGCAGCGCGCCGAGCACGTTGACTTGGAGCGCGAGGTTGCCGATGGGCACGTCGTCGCCGAGGCGCTGCATCGCGTGGAAGATGCCGGCCGCGTAGATCGCGTCGGGCATGCCGTGGCCGTAGAAGTCCCCCTGCGGCGCGGAGTTCCACTCGTCGAACGTCAGCGGCAGCCGTTTGCCCGCGGCCGCCTCGGCGATGCGCGCGGTCTGCTTGAGCCTGCGCTCGAGGCGCGCCGGCGCGCCCACGACCTTCGCCCACACGCGGTCGTTGCACTGCCGCGCGTCGTAGCGGGTGTAGTCGTGCACGGACAGCATGTCCATGAACGGGCCGCAGATGCGCAGCATGCGCCGGTTCCAGTCGTCGAAGTCGTGCTCCAGCACGCCCGACGCGATCAGCACGATGTCCGGGTCGACCGCGCGCATGGCCCGGGCGAACTCGACCGCGCGGAGGCCGTACTGCTCTGGCGGCACGTGGCCGAGCTGCCAGTTGCCGTAGATTTCGTTGCCCACGTCCCAGTATTTCACGCGGAACGGCTCGGGGTGGCCGTTGGCCGCGCGCAGGCGGCCCATGGGCGTATCCGCCGATCCGTTGCAGTATTCGACCCACGCCGCGGCCTCCTCGGCTGTGCCCTCGCCAGCGTTCACGCAGATGCAGGGCTCCGCGTCGAAGAGCCTGCAATACTCGATGAACTCGTCCGTGCCCATGTCGTTGTCGTACCAGGCATTCCAGGCGCGGTCCCATCGGATGGGCCGCCGGTCCCGCGGGCCGATGCCGTCGCGCCAGTGGTAGCCGGACGCCATGTTGCCGCCGGGCCAGCGGAACGTGGGCGGCTGGCTCAGGCGCGTCGCCTCGACCACGCCGCGGCGGAAGCCGGCCATGTTGTCGGCCGGCATGAGCGACGCCGCGCCGACCCAGAGTCGGCCGGGGCCGGCGGCCGTGATGGAGAAAGAGCCCTTCGCTGTGCCGCGCGTGGGTGTCAACTCGCACTCGTGCGTCTGCCAGCCCCGGCCGCCGAGCGCGAACGTGTGCTCGGCCAAGCTCCGGCCGGCCGCTTGGAGCGCGACGCGCACGCGGCGCACCTGGCCTTCCGCCTGCACGACCACGCGCACCGCGTACGCGCGGCCGGCCTGGAGCGCGAGGTCGCCCTGTGCGATCCCAGCCTCCGCGTCGGCCAGGTCGATGCGTTGGCTCTGCGGCTCCGCGTAGGGCTTGGCGGGGTCCGGCGCGTAGCCCTGCGCCTTGCCCACGGCGCGCCAATGCTCCACCACGCCGGACCGCGTGCTCGGCCCGATGAACTTCCGATTCCCCAAGCGCTCGTCCCAAATGCCGCGGAAGATGCACCGGCCGAGGAACTCCAGGAAGAAACCGCGCTGAAGCGCGGGCATGCGCTGGCCTGTAAGCTTGCCGATCGTGACGCGCGCCGCGGCCGGCGCCTGGGGCTTCGGCGCCGGCCGCGGCGCCAGCTCGATGTAGTCCACGTCGAGCGCGCTGCCCGGCTGATTGCCGAACGTCTTGCCCATGATGCCCACGAACTGCGGCGTCTGCCCGCCCGCATAGCAACTCCCGGCGGTTTGCCACGTTTTCCGCCCCGGTTTGCGCGTGCGGAGGTAGTAGGTGTCCACGCGCTTGGAGATTTGAAGCTCCACGTCGTCGCAGCCGACCTTGGTCTGGATGTAGCGTCCGCGGCCGGTCGGCTCGGCCCAGACCGTAGGCTTGGTCCAGTCGGGATAGAGCCGCTTGCTCAGGAACGGCCCCCATGCGAGCACGCGGCCGCGGCCGAGCCCCACGACGAGCGCGAGGTGGAAGTTTGACTCGGGCGTGTAGTCGGCCAGGCTGACGCGTGCCGTCAGGTCCCAATCGCCCGGCGGCGCGGGCGTCTTGAGCATGGGCGCGCGTCGCTCGCGCACCCAATGGTTGAAGCCTGTGGGCGTCTGCGGGACACTGAGCCGCAGCCAGCCCTGCCGCGCGTCGAGCGACAGGGTCGGCCCCGGCGCCGGCGCATGCCACGTCCATCGCTCGTGCAGTTTGGCAGCGTCAAAGTCGTCGCGCCACGACGCCGCGACCGCGGCCTGGATGACGGCACACATAGTCAGGATGCTCCAGTAGGTGTTCATGGGAGGCGGGATGTGCGGGCGTTTGTAGTGGGGCGATTCATCGCCCGTTTCTTCAGCGTTGCTGACGGGCCATAAATGGCCCTACTACAAGCCAGCGGCGTCTGCTGCTCAGATCAGCAAAGCTCGTGCGAAAACTCCTGGAGTTCAGACCGTTGACCGATGTCGCCATCAGTCGTACAATCATTCTACAACAATAAAGGAGGCTGTTGCGCCATGAAGACGCTGGACCCAAAACTGCTCGACGAAATCGTGCGCCGGCTCGTGGACGAGTTCGACCCGGAGCAGATTTACCTGTTTGGGTCGCACGCGTGGGGAACACCGCACGAGGACAGCGACGTGGACCTGTGCGTGGTGGTGCGGGAGAGCGACGAGACGGAGTCGCAGCGCATGTTCCGGGCGCAGCGCAGCCTGGGAAAGCTCCTGGCGCCCATCGACGTGCTGGTGAAGACTCGATCGCAGATTGAGCATCTCGGCGGCACGCGGTCCACCATGGAATACGAAGCCACGGCCGAAGGGAGGCTTGTGTATGACTGCAAAGCAAGAACCGGCGCGGAGCTGGTTTCTCAAAGCGAGTAGCGACCTCGGCGCTGTGCGAAAACTGGCGACTGAGCCCGACACGTACCTCGATAACGCCATCTACCACTGCCAGCAGGCCGGGGAGAAGGCGGTCAAGGGATTCCTCGTGTTCCATGGCGAGGATCCACCCAAGACCCACGACATCAGATATCTCATCGCGCTCGCCAGCGAAATCCATGAGGCCTTCGACTCATGGCTGGATGTGGGCAGCCGACTCACCGCATTCGCCACGGAGTTTCGTTACCCGGGAACAAGGCACGAGCCGGACCGAGAGGAGTTCGAGGTGGCGTTTCAAGGTGCGCAAAGGCTGTACGATTTCGTGCTATCGCTGGTGCCGGCAGAGGAGCGCCCCTGAGCCGCAGTTTTGCATGTGGATGCCCTCGAGGTAGAGCGGGTTACAGCATCAGCCACACCGGACTCGTCCACGCCTGCGCGCCGGA
>JAJRTI010000822.1 GCA_024278415.1 Planctomycetota bacterium
AACTGTTACCGCAAATTCGTATTGGGTTCCGCACCGCCTGTGGCCGTCCTGCTTGCCTGCCTCAACGTTGTGGAACGCTTTCAGCGTTCCTGGTGCAGGTCGCCGCCTACCCAGGGCGGCGCGGTGCTGCGCACAGCTTGCGCTGGGCTATGTTGTGTAACCCCTTTCGGGGTGAGGAATGATGGGTAAAGCTCAAGGGACAACCCCAACCGAGGGCTGGGCCGGAACGATATACGAACCTACGGAATGCTGTAATCAGCTTCCGTCCGCGTCCGCCTCGATCCCGTCCTCGGCTCCGTCCCCACGCGAGTCGAAGGAGTCCCTGTCGCGGTCATCGAAGCGGTCGCGGAACCCGTATGGCTGGTAGCTATGGTAGTAGGGATAGAAGTACGGGTCGTTGTAGTAGCGGCCTCGCCGGCCAGATCGCAGGTCGGTCACGTGCTTTTCCTTGAAGCAGGAGATGCACGCGTACCCCTCGTCGGTCTCGCGCGCATGGTCGGCGCAGATGTCTTTGCCGCAGATGGAGCAGTTGAACTCGGGCGCGTTCGTGCAGGGGTGCTTGATGAGGAACCCGGACTTCTCTTGGCATTTCATGGGGTGCGTCCTCGTGGGGTGGGGACGAGGGGGCGTTGCTACTTGGCGTACTTCCAGAAGTATATCATAAGCCCCGCGCGCTCCAAGTCGGTAAAGCGGCCCAGCGCGTAGAAGCACGCGCCGCGGACGCTCACGCCGCCTTTGATCTCGAAGAGCGGCTTGTCGGAGGCATCCTTCGCTTTGACCTTATCGCCCTTGGGGCTGATCTTGGCGATCTCCTGGCCGGCCGCGTTGTAGACCTTCATCGCGCCGGCGTCCTTGGGTTTGATGCGTGCGATGGCCGTGTCGGCCGCGTTCTTGATCTTGAAGCCGCCGTCCTTGGGAGAGACCTTGCCCCGTTCCGCGCCACCAGGCCCATAGAGTTTCCATCCGCCATTCTTCACTTTCACCTTCAGCACCTCCGAGCCGCTTGGCGACTTCAGCACGAAATCGCCATTGGGCTTGAGCTTTGCCGTAGCCAGCCGCTGGCCCGCCGCATCCTCGATCTCGTATCCGCCGTCCTTGGCCTTGATGGCCATGAGGACCTTGCCCGACGGATCTTCGATCTTGACTTTGGCGCTTGCGACGGGGGCAAACTGGGGTGGCTTTGTCGTTGAGCCGGGTTGGGCTTGCGGCTTAGGCGCCGGTTGCTGTGCCGGCTTCGATGGTGGCGTAGCGGCTGGGGTTGCAGGCGGGGGCGCGGGCTTCTCGCAGGAGGCCAGCGCGCAGACAAGAAGCATGGCGGCAGCAATCCTGATTCGATGCATGGCTCACTCCGGTGGGAAAGCCGATGGGCAACTTGCGCACGGTTTACGATTATACGCGGCTGCTGGCTGCATGCAAGCGGGCGTCGCAATTGTGTGCGGCGGGCCAGCACGATACGCGACTTCGTCCTTGATCGCGACGGCGACTGGCGCTACCATCATGTTTCCCTGTCGCGGGTGCGACAGGCAAGCACAGACCCAAAACCCGCGTACATCATCTCAATCGACGCCGCGCTCACGAAGCCGCTGAAGAACCCAGAATGGCAAAGCAGAAAGAAGAGCCCGAAGACAACACGACGACCTTCGAGGACGCGATGAAGGCTCTGGAGGGCGTTGTCCATGAACTCGAATCCGGCGAGTTGACGCTGGACGAGTCGCTCGCCAAGTACGAGGCTGGGGTGAAGATGTACCGCGTCTGCAACAAGCTTCTCGAAGGCGCGGAGCAGAAAGTGCAACGGCTCCTCAAGGACGAGGATGGCAATTATCAGACCGAGGATTTCGGCGAGGCGGAGTGAGGGGCTCCATGCCTTCGTGACGCGTCGCCGCGGATGCTACTTATGGCCAAGCGCAAGACACCACATGATCCCACCGAGCCCGCGGCCGAGCGCCGCAGCCACGATCGGTTCGCGATCCAAGGCGCAGTCGTCGAGTACATGAAGGTAGACTTGCTCGCGTTCATGGACCGGGATCTGCGCCGCGGGGAAGGGCTGATGAACGTGTCCGAGGGCGGCATGTTGTTCGCGGCGGAGGACAGCTTCCCGGTGGGCCAGACCCTGTCGCTCGTGTTGCGCGTCCCGGAGTGGCGGGATCCTCCCAAGATGCGGGGCGAGGTGGTGCGTTGCGAGCGGCCGGAGGGCGCGGATTGGTACCACATCGGGGTGCGGTTCACCATGTGTTGTTCGCAAGCCGCGGCCGCGTTCCGTTCGCTCGTGGAACAAAGCGAGCGCCCGTCGGACCGGGTGCAGCTCTACGTCAGTGATGCCGTGCCGGGAGCGGCGTAACTTACCCCCTGCCTCGCCATGAGCCGACTGCTAGACAGACTCCTTTCACCTACCGATCTCCGCAGCCTTGGGGAAGCAGACCTGGGGCAGCTTGCCCGCGAGGTGCGCGAGCGCATCGTGGATGTCGTGTCGAAGAACCAAGGGCACCTGGCGTCGAACCTGGGCGTGGTGGAGCTGACGATTGCGCTGCACTACACGTTTGACTTTCGCCTCGATCGGCTGGTGTGGGACGTGGGCCACCAGTGCTACGCGCACAAGATCCTCACGGGCCGCAACGAGCGGTTCGACACGTTGCGCCAGAAGGGCGGGCTGACGGGTTTCCCCTGCAAGGACGAGAGCCCGTTCGACCCCTTCACCACGGGCCACGCCGGGCCGTCGGTGTCGACCGCGCTGGGTATCGCCTGTGCAGACGAAGCGCTGGGCCGCGGCCGGCACGCGGTGGTCGTGCTGGGCGATGGCAGCGCGACCGCGGGCATGGTGTTCGAGGGGCTCAACCACGCAGGCGGCCTGAAGAAGAAGCTGCTGGTCATCCTCAACGACAACCGCATGAGCATCTCCAAGACCGTGGGGGCGTTTTCCGATTACCTCAGCCGGATTCGCGTCGCCCCGCTCTACGCGGATGCCAAGCGCGAAGTGCACCAATGGCTTCAGCGCATCCCGGTCTTCGGCAAGACCATGGAGGAAGGCATCGAGCTTCTCAAGGACGTGCTCAAGCGCAGCATGGTCGCGGGGCAGATGTTCGAGGAGCTGGGCTTCAACTACCTGGGCCCCATCGACGGCCACAACATGGGGTTGCTCGTGGAGACGTTGCGGGACGTGAAGCAGATGGACGGCCCGGTGCTGCTGCACGTGCTCACGAACAAAGGCCAAGGCTTCGACCCCGCGGCCGAAGACCCGGCCAAGTTCCACAGCGCCCAGTGTTTCGAATACTCCAATGGCACGCTGAAGGAGGCGGCCCATTCGCGTGGCGAGTCGTACACGGATTGCTTCGCGGGGGGGCTTGTGCGCGCGGCCGGCCGCGATACGCGCGTCGCGGCCATCACCGCGGCCATGCCGTCGGGCACGGGCCTGGCCAAGTTCGAGGAGCGCTTCCCGGACCGATACTACGACGTGGGCATCTGCGAGCAGCACGCGATCGCGTTCGCGGCCGGCTTGGCCGAGGGCGGGCTCAAGCCCGTGGTGGCGATCTACTCCACGTTCCTCCAGCGCGCGTACGACCAAGTCTTCCACGACGTGTGCCTCCAGAAGCTGCCGGTGGTGATCGCCATGGACCGCGCCGGGCTCGTGGGCGCGGACGGGCCGACGCACCACGGCGTGTTCGACATCGCGTACCTGCGCCACCTGCCGAACCTGGCCATCATGGCCCCCAAGGACGGCCCCGAACTCGCGGCCATGCTGGACTTCGCGCTCGCGCACGACGGGCCCGTGGCGTTCCGGTATCCGCGCTTGCCCGTGCCCGATCCCGCCCTGGCCGGCGAGTGTGCGCCCATCGAGTTGGGCAAGGCGGAGACGTTGCAGCAGGGCGGCGACGTCGTGCTCCTGGCGTACGGCTCCATGGTGCAGACCGCGATCGAGGCCGCGGACCGGCTGGCCGGCGAAGGCATCGCCGCCGGCGTCGTGAACGCGCGGTTCGTCAAGCCGCTTGACGTGGAGGCCATCCGGTCGCTTGCCGCGAGCGCGAAGCTGCTGGTGACGCTGGAGGAGCACGCACTTGCCGGCGGGTTCGGTGCGGCCGTGGTCGAAGCGCTCAGCGACTGGCCCTGCCCGAGCCCGGCCCGCGTCCTGCGCTTGGGCATCCCGGACAGCTTTGTGCCCCACGGCGATCGCGCCAGTTTGCTTGCGGATCTGGGGTTGGACGCCACGCGCATCGTCGCTCGGATCAAAGAGGCCTTAGGGCCTTAGCCATCCGGAACTGGTATGGAAAACAAGATGTTGCGTGGTGTGCGCGCACTCTTGGCAGGGTATTCCGTATTGCGTATTGCGTATTGCGTATTGCGTATTGCGTATTGCGTATTGCGTATTCGGATCGCGATTCGAGATACGCAATACGCAATACGGAACAGCGAACCTGCCCTCCACACGCCACGTCTTGCCTCTGATCCATGACAGCCAGAAGCCT
>JAJRTI010000823.1 GCA_024278415.1 Planctomycetota bacterium
CAGCCCGTCAACAAAGTGCTGTCCTGCTACGACGGGCCCTTGGGGCCGATCTCTTCGTTGCGAAATCTCGACGAATCTCCCAATTCGCCTGCGATTTCGCGCCTCGATCTCGGCCCCAATCCCTCCGTCTCGCGACGGACGACTTTATTGACGGGCTGCTAGGGGCCGCGCGATGCGCTACTTCCGCACCCACACCTCGATCGGCCCAGCGGTGTGGCCGACGACGTAGCCAGCGCGCTTGAGGTCTGGAGCCAAGTCGTTGGAGCGGAGCATGTCGAAGTGCGTGAATCTGTTGTCCGGCACGACCGCGGCAAACGCTCCGCGGCTGATGTCTTGGAACAGGCGAGGCAGCCAGTAGCGGCGGGAGTCCAGTTCGATCGCGGCGAGCGGAGCGCAAGCGCCGATGTAGCGCGTGTCGCGCCAGCCGTATTTACGCACCGAGGCTCGGGCCCAACGACACACGCCCAACAGCTCGCGGTAGTGGTAGGGATCGATGCGGTTGGCCTCAAGCGCCACGATGGGCGGCGCCACAATGCGGTCCCACGGATTGGTCCTTTGCCGAATGAACTTGGCCGCGTCGCGCAAGTCCGCCCGTGGCATGCCCGCGAACCCCCAAGCGCCTTCTGGGCGCCAGTTGCGGTTGCGCAGCGGCGTGATCCACAGGAGCATGGCCGCGGCCGCGGCCCACGCAGCAAGCGACCGCGCTGTTGCGCGTTGAAACGTGGCCAGGCTGTGCGCCACGCCGAGGCCGCCAAGGATGGAGAGGCTCGGGAGCAACAGGAGCATGTTGTGGGCCCAGAGGGTCGGGCTGAGGAACACGAAGTAGAACACGTACCCCGCCAGGACCGTCCACGCCCAGTATGCAATTCGACTGCGCAGGTGGTTGGCGTAGACCAGCCCCACGATCGCGGCGCCCATCGGAAGGGAGCACCAATCGCGGGCCGCGTTGAGCTTGTCCACTAGGCGCATGAAGTTGCGGCCTTTGAACCAGTGAAACGCAAAGACCTGGAACAAGAAATCGTCGCGATAGAGCCCGTAGCAGATGAGGGTGGCCACCGCGGCGCCCCCGGCCATGGTGGCGAGCGCGAGGAGCATGGCCTGCCGGCGCTTGGCGATGCAGAGGAGGTATGCGCAGAGAGCGCCGGCGTAAACGACGAACGTAAGCTTCACGAGGAACCCGATGCCCAAGAGCGCGCCAATGACGACTGCGCGGCGACGCGATACGTCAGGCTTGCTAAGCACGATCCAGCCTGAGAGCAGAAGGAGGAGGTTGAGGTAGACTTCGCGCTCGAAGAGGTGATAGCGGAACGTCAGCGCGCAAGCGCCGAAGATGGCCGACGCCACGAGGCCCGGCCAGAAGCCGTCGCGGTTGGCGCCGTGGACTTGGCGCCAGGCCCGGCTCGCCAGCACGAACACCAGGAGGGCTGAGAGGAAGGTGGCCAACTGGGTGAGCGTCTCAGCCGTGCGGTAGCTGGCCCCAAACAGCTTGTAGGCGACCGCGAGCCCCGCCTCGAAGAAGGGGAAGTGGGGGCACACGAAGTCCACGTGCGGCCGCAGCCCCCGGGCGATGAGAAACCCCGCGTACGCGTAGGGCGTGTCCTCCAGCCACACTCGCGGCGCGGCCATGCGGGCCGCGCGTGGCCCAATCAGCACCGCCGCGAGCAAAGCGATCTGCCACAGTCTCAGACGAGGCCCATGCTCGCTGCGATCCAAGTGGCTCTCGTCTTGGGCTTCGGACATGGCGCCAGTGTCATCTTGCCACTGAAGTGTCGAACGCGAAGGGCGGCCACTCGCTCGTAGTGGCGACCGTAAGGGCGCCTCTGAGCCGGCGACTTGCGGAAGCGGAAGGCCCTCACGGGGCCTACTACAAGCGCTACCGCTGGCTTGCGCCCACAGCCTCCGCCGAAAAGCGCAGGTACCCGAATCGCTCGACCGTGTGGAATGACGGGCTGGTCACGATGGGCGACCAGCAGATGTACTCATCGTCTTGTTCAGCCTCCGCGGCGGGGCGTTCGATGCGGTAGAAGTTGGCCCGCCACACGTCGCCGTTCTTGGGCGGGGAGTTGGGCAACGCGTCGAGGCCGGCAAAGGGGATTGCCAACTCCACCGACCACTGGCCGTCCGGGTCGAGCGTGGTCTGCCAGCTATGCACCTCACCCTTGACTGAAGTGGCCGTGATCATGCCCTTGCAGTCCCAGGTCGTGGAGCGCATAAAGCCCTGCCCGTTCAAGCCCTTGAGGTCGCGCATGAGGCGAAGGTCAACGACTGCGTTGAGGGGGTTCACCTCGATCTCGAAGTACGGGTTGTGGTCGCCCTTTGGATCGAGGAAGACCTCGACCACTTCCTCGCGCCATAGAGGATCGTCGTGTTTGGACAGAGTCGCCCAGATGTCGGGATCTGTGCACTGAAACGCGACGTAGAGATACTCGTCGTTCCAAAGCGCCTTGGCCGTCGTGGCATGCTTGGGAGCGCCGGTGCCTTCGCGGAGGACAAGCTGCATGGTCTCTGCGGCCGCCCACGAGGGTTCGTCGATCTTGCCATCGACAACGATCTTTCCGGCCGCGCGCTTGCACACGTAAGTCGGCAATGCGGGAAGGGGCTGCTTCGGGATCAGGCCGCAGCCGGTGCAAGCCAAGACGGCGATGGCCGCCAGCATCAGATTGGGGAACTGTTTCATCGGGCGCCTCCAGAATGAAAGTCACTCGCGCTGGACGGCCGTACGTCTCTAGCGTGCGCATGCGAAGAAGCGAAACGCGTAGCCGCATGCGCCAGCATGCGGGGCGGCCGAAGAGTGGCTCAGAGAGCGCCCGCATTCCGGCGAATGCGGCTACTGCTCACGGTCAACATGTGCCGACAACCACACCCAGCGCATGGGTATGCTCGCGCAGTATACTTGCCCGGAGCAGAGCGGGCAAGGCCGGTCGCTGGCGAAACAGAAACGGCCCCATCGCCGCGAGGGCAATGGGGCCGTTGGGCATGCGGCGGAGGCTATTCGCCGTGCACGATGACCTTGAACTTGCCGAACATGCTGAGGACTGAGAATGCCTCATAGTCGGCATAGGCGATCTTGGTGATGCCCGCGCGCGACGCGGCCGTCTGGATGGACGCGTCGTCCCAGGCCCACGTTGTGTCAAAAATCGGCTCCCAGATGAAGAACGTGCTCGCCTCGCCGGTCTTGCCCGCGACCGCTGTGTCCTTGTAATCGGTGGACAGCGGAGCGCGGTAATGGGAGAAGAGCACGCCTGGAGGCGGCTGCACCGGCACGCGCGGCAGCGCGCAGCCGGACAGGCCGACGAGTAGCACAGCCACATCAAGGAGGGCAATGCATTTTCGCATGGGGATCTCCTTCGGGGTGTGGACTAGTCGCCGTAGACGATGGTCGTGAATACGGAGTAAATGCCGAGCACATTGTAGAACTGGTAGTCCGTGTGCTTGATGGTCTTGATGCCTGCGTTCTGGGCTGCCGCCTGAGCGCTGCAATCGCCCCAGGTGACGAAGCCCAGCACGGACTTGACCTGTGCGGTGCCCTTTCGGCCGAGTTGCGAATTGTCGTAGTCGTTGTCCATGGGCGCCTTCGTGTTGTTGTACACGAAGCCGGGTGGGGGCATGACCGGCGTCCTGTAGATGCCAGCGCACCCTGAAGCAGTCACGACGATTCCCACCAGAGCCAATACAAGCAATGCCTTACGCATAGCAACCTCCCGTGCAGAAGAAACAACGTCACAGCCGTCGCACCACCATGGCCGGCGGACCTTGCGGACCTTACACGAGTGCGCTTGGAGAGTCAAGAGGTTCTCGCGCTTTTGAGTGTGACGCTGTGATTGGGTAGGATATGTCTCCTTCGCACCGGATGAATTCCGCTTATGGCCCAATGGTGCGAACTTAAGCCCGGCGTCCCGTAGGGACGGCTGAGCATCGGCAAATCGGCCGTCTGCGGTCGTTCAGAGCATTCAACCGTCCCTACAGACCACTCGACGATCCGCGTTCCCAGCACCGAAGTGCTGGGCTAGTTCCAAACGCCCCTGCGGGACAACAAAACCGCTTAAGTCAGCGCCATTGCCGCCTATGGCCGACGCCCATCGCATCTTCCGCTCCGCGTTCGTCATTTCGGCTTGCACTCTGTTGAGCCGCGTGTTGGGGCTGGCTCGGGACGTGCTCTGCGCCCGCTTCTTTGGGGACAAGTGGGTCTTCGACGCGTTTTCGCTCGCCTTTCGGGTGCCCAATCTGTTCCGCCGGCTCTTTGGCGAAGGCGCGGCCAGCGCGGCGTTCATCCCGGTCTTCACCGAGTACATTGAGAAGCGCGAGCGCGCGGACGTGTGGACGCTCGTCAGCGTGTCGGGCACATTCCTCATCACCGTCTTGGCAGCGACCGTGGTCGTAGGTGAATTGCTTTTCGCAGGCTTGCACACGTGGGGGCCGTTTGGCGAGCGAGGACGGCTCGTGCTGGAGCTGCTGAGCATCATGTTCCCGTACGTATTGTTCATCTGCCTCCTCGCGCTGTGCATGGCCGTGCTCAACTCGCTGGACCACTTCTTCTCGCCCGCTATCGCGCCGGTCGTGCTCAACGTGTTTTGGATCGCGGGGGTCGTCTTGATCGGTCCCATGCTAGGCCCCGCGTCGGAGCAGCGCATCTTCGGTGTGGCGATAGCGGTCATTGCCGGCGGCGTGGTCCAACTGGCGATCCAGATTCCCGCGCTGCGCACCCAAGGCGTGCGGTTTCGGCTGTGCTTCGATTTCGCGCACCCGGGCTTGCGCCGTGTGCTGCGGCTCATGGCGCCGGTGATCATCGGCCTGGCCGTGATGCAGATCAACGTCTTGTTCGACGGCCTCATTGCGATGGGCTTTTCGCGGCCGCCGGGGCATGAAGGCCCCATGACCCTGCTGGGGTGGACCGTGGCGTACCCGATGGAGTCCGGCGCGAATTCCGTGCTCTACTATGCCGAGCGGCTCATGCAATTCCCGCTTGGCGTGTTCGGCATTGCCATGGCCACGGCCGCGTTGCCCACCTTCTGCCAACTCGCGTCACGCAAGGACGAGCCGGGCCTCGTCGCGGCGCTCAACCACACGCTCCGCATCATCCTCTTCATCGGCATCCCCGCCTCGGTCGGCCTGGTCGTCATGCGCCGGCCGATCGTCGAATTGCTCTACGAGCACGGTGCGTTCACCAAGTCGGCCACTGCGCGCACGTCCATGGTCGTGTTGTGCTATGGCATGGGCGTGTGGGCGTATTGCGGTGTCCACGTGCTCGTGCGCGCGTTCCACGCGCTTCAGGACACGAAGACGCCGGTCAAGGTCGGAGCGTCGTTGGTCGCGCTCAACCTCTGCCTCAACCTCACGTTCATCTGGTTTCTTCGTGAAGCCGGCCTGGCCGCGGCCACGGCTATATCGAGCAGCCTACAGTTGGTCGTGTTGTACACGATCCTCACCAAGCGCATCGGCCGCGGCGACATGGCGCAGGTGCTGACTTGCCTCGCGAAGACGTGCGCGGCATCGGTCGTCATGGGCGCGGCCTGTGTCGTGTGCTTGGCATGGCTGGAGCTGCCGGCGCGCACGCCGGCCGACGAGAGCCTGCGCGTGTTCGTTCCCATCGCGGTAGGGGGGCTCGCGTTCCTCGCCGCAAGTTGGGCGTTGCGCGCGTCCGAATTCGCGGATATCCTCGGGGCGCTTGTTAGGAAACTGAGGAGGGGCGAAGAGTCCGAGTAGGCGTGGTCTGATCCACGGAGCAACAATGTCCTCACGGCTTGAGCAGCAGCGTAGCAAGGTCCTCGCCATCAGCGGCAGTCCTCGCGAGGACGGCAACACGGAGGTTCTGCTCCGTGCGGCGCTTGAAGGCGCAGAGGCGGCCGGCGCAGAGACGGAACTCCTCGCCTGCCGCGATCTGGACGTCAGGCCCTGCATCGCCTGCAATTGGTGCTTCAAGCATGGCACGTGTCGCTTCACGGACGACGATTTCGCGCCGGTCTTGGAAAAGCTCCTGTCCTTCGACCGCATCATCTTTGGCAGCCCAGTCTTCTTCATGACCGTGAGCGCGCAAGCCAAGCTGCTCATCGACCGGTGCCAGTGCTTGTGGTCCCGGAAATACATCATGAAGGAGCCCGTCATCGACCCGCCGCGGGAACGCCGGGGGATGGTGATCGCGGTAGGGGGCTCGCGTGGAAAAAAGATGTTTGACGGCCTGCACTGGACCATGCGCCATTGGTTCGACGTGCTCGACATGCGTTTCGTTGCCGCGCTCTACGTGAACCAGGTCGATGCCAGGGGCGACGCGCCTAAGCACACGAAAGCCATCGGCGAGGCCCGGCGGCTCGGACAGGCATTGGCCGGCAACGCGGCCCTGGGGGCAGAGAAGACGGAGAGGGTGGAGTTGTTCGAGGGAATCCCTGCGGAGTGATGAGCAGAGATGAAGGATAAGAGAGGGTGTAGGTCTGGTTGTACGTATCCCTACGCGTTGCATTCTGGAGTTTCAGTTTCGAAGTGGATTCAGGCAGGTTCACAACAAACGTCCCGGCTCTTCGCCTGCGCGCAACCCCTCGCGGACACCGCAGCCCGAAGGGCTGCCACAACATAGCCCAGTGCAAGCCGCG
>JAJRTI010000824.1 GCA_024278415.1 Planctomycetota bacterium
GTCGTGACGCGAGAGCACGGTGTAGATGGACTCGACCTCGGACCCGGTGAACCAACGGAGCAGGTCGAAGACGTGGCACACTTCGTGGATCACGCGAATGCCTGGGTCACACCCGCGGCCCCAGCCGCGGCAGTAGGTGTCGCTAATGCGGTAGTGGATGTTGAATGGCCCGCCGTCGCCGTCGGCCAGCTCCTTGGCGCGGCGGTACGCGGGGGCGAAGCGCCGGTTGAAGTCGACCGCGGCGAACTTGCCGCTCTTCTCCTGCGCGGCGACCACGGCCTCACACTCCTCTGCGGTTGCCGCGAGCGGCTTCTCCGTGTACACGTGCTTGCCTGCGGCCAGGGCCTCGATGGTGAGCTTGGCCTGCATGTCCTCACGCGTGGCGACGACGACCGCGTCGATGTCCGGATCGGAGAGCAGGGCCTTGTAGTCCGGCGTGGAATGCGGGACGCCGTACTTGGCCATCATCGCGGCCAGCACGTCGCCGCGCAGGTCGCACACGGTCTTGAGACGGATGTGGGGCGCCCGCGTCATGTTGGGCAGGTGTTGCGATTGGGCGATGCCGCCCACGCCGATGAGTCCGAACGTGGCCTGGTCCATGTTTGCTCCAGTGGTGTCTGTGCCTGAGCGTGGTGTTGCGAACGAGCGCCGATTGTAGGGAGGACGGCGCGAGGGGTCAACGGATTGGCGAGACATGGGCGCCCGCCATCGCGCCTCGGCGCCGCTGAGTGCGCCAGGGAACCGAGACAACGCCATTGACTTCCGAGGCCGTGAACTGCTACCAATGGGTGAATGGATCCAGTTCGCCATCCGCCCTCTGCCCGCCGCTCCGCCATGGACCACCGCATCGATTACATCCTCATCGACGAGCCCGCGATTGGCAGGCGTGTCGCGGAGTTGGCCGCGGAGTTGGCCGCCGCGTACCGCGGCGAACGTGTGACCATCGTCGCGGTGCTCAACGGCAGCCTCGTGTTCCTGGCCGATCTCATGCGTCTGCTGCCCATGCCGGTGCGCGTCGAGATCGTGAAGGCCGAGAGCTACGGCGCCGGCACGCAGTCGTCGGGCGAGGTGCGCGTCGCAGAGCTGGGCGACCTCGAAGCCAGCACGTCGGGCCAGCACGTGTTGCTGCTCGACGACATCCTCGACACCGGGCGCACGCTGTCGGTGATCCACGAGCGCATCGCGTCGTACGGGCCGGCGAGCCTGAGGACGTGCGTGCTGCTCAACAAGCCGGCCCGGCGCGTGGTCGAGTTCGAGGCCGACTTCTGCGGCTTCGAGATCGACGACCACTTCGTCGTGGGCTACGGCCTGGATCTGGACGGCGAACTGCGCAACCTTCCCTATGTTGCGGTTCTGCGCGAGAATGCGGCGGAGATGGCAGACATGGTAAAGATGGTTGATGGTAAAGATGGTTGATAGCGGAACGCGCCCCAGCTCGATCACAATTGGCGATGGACGAGGAGGGACCGAGCATGCTGCGGACGAGTACGATTATCGTGATGATTCGAGGAGCGCTGGGCGCGGCCGTGGGAAGCGTGGCGGGCTACTTCGTGTTTGGGTGGATCTTGGGGCAGGGCTTCTACGCGCTGGTGCTGCCCGGTGCGCTGGTGGGTCTTGGGTGTGGATACGCGACGCGGCGGCGGTCCACCGCGTGCGGCGTCATGTCCGCTATCGTTGCGCTCGCTCTGGGGATCGTCTGTGAGGCGCAGTTCCGGCCGTTCATCGCCGACGGCAGCCTCCAGTACTTCATCACGCACCTACACGAGCTGACGCCGGTCACGCTGATCATGCTGGCGCTGGGCACGATGATGGGCTACTGGTTTGGCGTGGGGCGAGACCGGCCGTAAATCGCGCCGCCGCCTCAGTGCCGCATCCTGTAGGTCCGCATAGGCCCACAGCGAGATGCGCTGTTGGTAGCACGCATGTCAGTGCGTTCCGCTCTGGGGCTTTGCGGTGTGGCACGGTTGGCGGACCCACTGTGCCACGGCCAGAGACGCTCTTACGAGCGTGCTACGAGCGCCCACTGTCCGGGAGGCGCGGGGACGCGATGCGGAAGCCCGCGAAGCGGGATCGCATCGTCCCCAGACACTACTGCGGGCTATCCGCCCTGAGCGCCGCGACTGCGAGCAGGCCCGCCGCGACCAAGCAGCCCGCCCCCGCGGCTGCGTACGAGCCCTGCCACGACTCGACCCGCGCAAACAGCCACGGCCCCATCGCGCTGGCGAAGACGGTGAGTGAGAACCCGAAGCCGCTAATGGCGCCCAAGTGGAGCCGGCCGAAGAAGTTGGGCCACGTGATGGATTGAAGCAGCCCGCCCACGCCGCTGCCCACGCCGTTGCCGATGATGATGAGCCAAACGGTCCAACCCGGGCCCAGCACGATGAGCCCCGCCATGGACAGCGCTAAGCCGCACAGCATCGCGCACAGGAGCCACTTCAGCCGGACCCGGTCGCTGAGCCACCCGCCCGCGAAGCGCACGCCCACGGAGATGATCGACGCCGGCACAAACGTCCAGAACGCGGTCTCCTTGCTGAGCCCCGCGCGCTCGAAGACCGATACGATGTGGAACGGCATGGCCGTGAGGTAGAGG
Organism: Planctomycetota bacterium; assembly: GCA_024278415.1. The sequence goes on from JAJRTI010000824.1 coordinate 2,591, forward strand.
CCGAAGAGGGCGAAGGAGAGGCCGAACACCCAGAACGAATAGCACTGCCGCGCTTCGGAGAGGGTGTACTGCCGGCGCGGGGGCAGCGACTGGGCATCGCCATCATCGGCCGGCGGGAGGCCGTCCGGCGCGAGGCCGCAATCCTCCGGGTTGTCGCGGTAGAAGACCCAGGCGACGAGCGAGAAGCCGAAGCCGATGACCAGGCCGAGGATCGCCCAGGCCGCGCTCCAGTTCGTGGCGTCGATCAGAGCGTTGAGCAGCCGCGGCATGATCGAGAACCCGAGCGACATGAACAGGCCGCCGATGCCGCTCGCCAGCCCGCGGTAGCGGTCGAACCACTTCATGACCATGTTCATGGACACGAGCGTCATGAGCCCCTGGCCGAAAAAGCGCATGAGGAAGAACCCCGCGGCCATGACCACGAGCGCCGCGTGGGTGGCCGTGAGGAACGGCAGCCAACCGCCGAGCGCGTGGGCGATGTCGTCGACCTGGCTCACCACGAGCAGCACCACGCCGAGCCCCAGCGCGGCCAGCGGCCCCATGACGCGAGCGCCGACGCGGTCGTAGAGTTTGCCCGCGGGCGTGAGCAGCAGCGCGTTGAGCAGCGTGCCCACCATGTAGGCGAGGCTCAGTTGCTCCCGCGTCAGCCCCAGCGCGGCGATGAGAGGGTCCGTGAACGGCGACACGCCCATGGTCTGCCCCGGCGTGCTCATGAGGAAGCCCAGCGTGCCCATGCCCAGAATCGCCCAGCCGTAGAAGAACGGGCACTTGGCCGGAGAGAAGGGGATGTCGTTCAAGTGGCGTGGCATTCGGCATCGACGCGTTACAGCGGGTCTCGCCCCACGACGCCGACTTAAGCGATTTTGTTGTCCCGCAGGGACAATTGAAACTAGCCCAGCACTTCAGTGCTGGGAACCGTGGATCGCCAAGTAGTCTGTAGTCCCGTAGGGACGACTGAATGCTGTGAATGACCACAGATTGGCGATTCGCCGATGTTCAGCCGTCCCTACGGGACTGACCACTTGCCGTACACGGCGCCACTCCCAGCGCTGAAGCGCTGGGCTATTCTCGGTCGTCCCTACGGGACGCCGGGCTTAAGTTCGCACCATTGGGGTCTCGCCCCACGGCCTTAGCCACATCGGCAACAAAGGCCTGGCCCACCGCATCCACCTTCTCGGCCAGATCAGCCATAGATCGGCGCCCCGTCTCGGCGCACCAAATCGCTGAAGCGGCTTCGCTCCGACAAGTCCACCACGTCGACCGGCTTGGACACAGAGAACATCACATCTGCATAGAAAGCGAAGAAGCGGTCGGGCCGGAGGCCCTCCACTCCAAGGTCGATGTCCTCATGATCCACGCCCGGGGCAGCGGCCGAGCCAAAGAGCACCACACGCCGCGCCTCGTGGCGCTTCGCCGCGTCCTCAATCGCTCTCCGATCTTTCGGGTCCAACACGCTCCGAACTCCCGCACGCGTAGGGGTCAGTGGATAGGCTCGCGATTATACGTCGGCTTCCGGCAGATGGCAATCTTGCTACTCCTGCGCTCACTCCGGCGGGGCGTAGTCCCGCGCCTCGGGCTCGCCCTCGGGCAGCCCCACGTGCTCCCAGAAGTTCGTGCCCTCGTACGGCGTGCGTCGGATGTCGGGGATGGTGATCGGTTGGCCGCCCAGCTCCGCAGACCGCGCGGCGAGGATGCCGGGCAGCGTGAAGTCGCACATGCGATACACGTCGATGGGCACGGTCTTGCCCTCGAGGATGGACTGGGTGAAGTGGTACGCGGTCATGATGTCCGTGCCGCCGTGGCCCACGCTCTTGTCCGCGTCCGGCGCGGCCGAGCCGATGTCCACGCGCAGCCAGCCCTCCTTCTCCTCGCGCTCCTGTGGGAACATGCGGCAGAAGCCCTCGTGGCTGTACCACTCCGCGCTACCGCGCGTGCCGAAGAGGCGGTAGTTGTGTGCGCCGGGCCGCCGCGTGTTGAGCGTGACCATGATCTTGATGAGGCTGCCCTTCGCGGTCTTGAACAGTGCGATCTGTCCGTCGGCCCGCAAGGGCGCCTCCTCGCACCAATACGGCCCGTCCACGCACGTGACCGACACCGCGCGGTCGTCGAGCACGTTGAGGATGGGGCCAAGGTCGTGGGTGAGGTATTGGATCGGCGGCTGGTCTGCGCGCCAGAGCGGCCGCATGTTCGCCATGCCCTCTTTGCGCACCTTGCTGGGCGCGTGCTGCACGCCGTCCGCGTCGATCATGCTGTTGGGCAGGTAGTGCAGGTACTCGGCCTCGGCGATGGAGATGGGCCCGAAGCGGTCCTCCATGACCCACTTGCGCCAGTGCTGGAGGAAGTAGAGGAACGCGGAGTTTTCCGCCAGCATGTATTGCTTGCCCGTGCGCTCGGCCGCGGCCACGACCGCGAGCGCCTCTTCCTGGGTGAACGCGCCGGGCACTTCCGACATCACGTGGCAGCCGGCCTCCATCGCTTGGATCGCGTGCGCGGCCTGGCAGCGCCCGTTGCTCGCGATCGCGACCGCGTCCGGCTTCATGTCCAGGAGTTCCTCAAACTCGCCGACCATGGCCACTTCAGTTGGCGCGATAGCCTCGGCCGCGCGGTTGCGCCAGTGCTCGATGCGATCCGCGCAGGCGACGACCTCCGCGTCCTCGACGCGCAGAAAGTTCTTCAGGTGCGATAGGCCGCGGCGCAGGCCGAGGATTCCGACTTTGAGCTTGTCCATGTTGTGGCGTCCAATACGGGGGAACGGCGGGCTCACAGAATGAAGAAGCGGAGTATGGTAGCAAGTCGCCAGGCCAAGAGGAACTCCCGGTGGCTTGGGCGCGCGTGTGTTGGGATTCGGCTACAGCGCAAAGATGCTGTTGCGCGCGTCGTGCGTCTCGATGCGGGAGTAGTGCATGACCTTCAGCAATTCCTCGCCGCCCTCTGGCACGGGTGTGGGCGCTTGCATCACGAACTCCGCGCGGTCGGCGCGGTTGTAGGCCACGAACGCCGGCAGGAGCCACTCGATGCGGCGCTCTGCCGCGGACGCGAAGTCCGGGTAGAGCATGGGGCCAGTGTCGACCTGATACATGTGCGTGGACGGGTTGACGTTCATCGTCTTGATCGGGCAGTCCACGACCGCGCGCACACGGCGCTCGTGGCGCCACAGCTCCGTGCGCGACACGAGCGGTGCGTGGCGCAGTGTCGCGGCGATGATCGCGTCATTGTCCTCCAGCAATGTCGCATCGGCCGGCGCGAGGTGGATCGTCAAGTCGTCGAAGCGCTCCAGTGCCGCGCCTGTTTCGAGATAGTCGCGGCAGGTCGAGAAGACGCGGAAGATGGAGAAGTCCGTCTTGGACACGTCGAAGATGCCGCTGAAGTCGTAGTTGGGCACGCGGAAGAGGGCGTCGGCCGCGTACGTATCCTCCGACTTGCAGGAAGCGAAGAGCAGATAGACCTCCGACTCGCCGGTGGCCTCGTCGGTGAGTTCGAGTTGCGACTCGATCTGGAGCCGGGCGTTGTTGACAGGGTTGGTGAACGTGACGAACGAGCGGCCGAAGTCGATGATGTCCATGGTGGCGTCTCCGTGTTGATGATAGGGATTCGCCGGCGGGCGCCGGGCCGTCAAAACGTCAGCACCTTCCAGCCTTCATGGAGCATGTCCGACAGGGGCTTGCCCATGCCGGTGACGTTGATGCCCATGTCCGTGAGCGCCTCGGCCGCGCCGAACATCTTCGCTCCGGCGATGCAGGCGTAGACTTCCACGCCATCCTCGATCATGGCCTTCACCTGTTCCTGCAATTCCTCGTCGCGCAGCAGCAGCCCGGCCGATGGCCCCCACACGAGGAGGCGCACCTTGTCGAACCAGAGGTTGCGATACGCGTTGTGCGCGTACATGAAGCACACGGCCTTGGCCACGTCGGGGTCCGCGCTGGACCAGACCACCGCGAGTTTCGTCTCTTCCTGGGCGTTGTTGCTGTCTGTCATGTGGACCTCTTCTCTGTTTCGTTCTCAATGCTCAGCGCCCAAAGTAACCACCTCGGCCTTCGAACGCAATCCACAGAGGCGCCCATCATGCAGGCGCATGACTTGCCTCCGCCCGGCTCCCGTGCTTAACTGGGACCTTCTGTCCCGTGCACCAGCATCCAGACTGAGAGAGGAAAGGAACATCATGCTCAAGGTCGGCATCATCGGCTACGGCGGCCGCGTCAGCAACATGGCCAAGCGGCTCGCCATGTTCGACATCCCCTACCAAGTCGCCGCGGTAGCGGACCCGCGCAAGGACGAGATCGAGGCCGCGAACGACGACTTCCTCAAGGACGCGGAGTTCTTCGAGGACGCGGACGAATTGCTCGACCAGGCCGAACTCGACGGCGTCATGATCGGCACGCGCTGCTTCATGCACGCGCCCATGGCCTGCAAGGTGGCGAAGCGCAATGTGCCGCTATTCTTGGAGAAGCCCGTCGCGATTAGCTTCGAGCAGGTGACGCAGCTCGCGGACGCGTTCGCGTCGTTCACCGCGCCGGTTGTGGTCTCGTTTCCGCTGCGCGTCAGCCCGCTGTGCTTGGCCGTGAAGGAGGTGATCGACTCCGGCAAGGTGGGCGCGATCGAGCACGTGGCCGCGTTCAACGACGTGCCGTACGGCTCCACGTATTACACGAACTGGTACCGCAACTACAGCGAGGTGGGCGGGCTGTTCCTCCAGAAGGCCACCCACGACCTGGACTACATCAGCTTCCTCCTGGGCCAGCAGCCCAAGTGGGTGTGCGCGATGAACGCGCAGCGCATCTACGGCGGCGACAAGCCGTTCGACCTCAAGTGCGACGACTGCGACGAGCAGGCCGAGTGCCCGGAGAGCCAGTTCAACCTGTTCTACGAGCGCCATCGCGGGGACAAGGTCGCCAAGAGCCCCCGGCGCATGTGCATGTTCGCCGACGGCATCAAGAACGAGGATCTGGGCAATTGCATCGTCGAATACGAGGGCGGTGCGCAGGCGAGCTATTCGCAGAACTTCTACGCGCGTAACAAGGCCGGCCGGCGCGGCGCCCGGCTTTACGGATACGACGGCACGATCCACTTCGACTGGTATGAGAACCAACTCAAGGTGTTCTACCATCGCACGCCCGCGGTGGAGACGCTCGACTTCAGCGGCGGCATGTCGCACTTCGGCGGCGACCGGGAGTTGTGCTACGATTTCCTGCTGGCCATGCTCGACGGCAAGCCCTCGCGCACGCCCATCGAGGCGGGCATCATGAGCGCGCTCACGTGCCTCTATGCGCGCAAGTCGGCCGAAGAGCGTGTGTTTTGCGAGGTGAAGCTGCCGCAGTCTTGAGCGCCCCGGCAGGCTCGCGGCCGCGGGGCCGCGGCCAAGACTTGAAGCAGAGCGGCAATCCTGGCACAATGTGCCGCTCCCTGTGCCGTGGCGGCACAGACGGGCGCTCTCTGGCTCGGATGCTCGAAATATGTCCGCTCACAAAATTGTTATTACAGGCGTGGGCCTCACGTCGCCCATTGGCAACGACCTGGCCGCGCTCCGCGCGAATCTGCTGGCTGGCAAGTCCGGCATCGGCTGGATCGAGCCGCGGTACATGGACCGCGTGCCGGCCGGCTGCTGCGACTTCGAGGTGACGCGGCACCAGAGCCGCAAAAGCGCCCGGCGCGGCACCCGCGCGGGCGCGATCTCCATCTACTGCGCCAACGAGGCGTTTGGCGACGCTGGGCTGGCCATGGACTCTTTGGACGCGGCCCGCGTGGGCGTGTTCGTCGGCACGACCGAGCACGGCAACGTGGAGACCGAGAACGAGATCGCCAACATCAAGGAGTTCGACTACGACACCACGTACTGGACCCACCACCACAACCCGCGCACGGTCGCGAACAACCCCGCGGGCGAGGTGTGCCTGAACATGGGCATCCACGGCCCGCACGTGTGCCTCGGCGCGGCTTGCGCGGCCGGCAACTATGGCCTCATCTACGCCGCGCAGCAGTTGGCGCTGGGCGAGGTGGACGTGGCGCTGGGCGGCGGCGTGTCGGAGAGCATCCACACGTTCGGCATCTTCGCCGGCTTCCGCAACCAGCAGGCCCTGGCCATGCACGATGACCCCACGAAGGCGTCCCGGCCGTTCGACCTTGATCGCAACGGCATCGTGGTGTCCGAGGGCGGATGCATGTACGTGCTGGAGCGCCTCGAAGATGCGCAAGCCCGCGGCGCCAAGGTCTACGCCGAGATCGCCGGTTATGCCGTGAATACCGACGCCACGGATTTCGTGTTGCCCAACCCCGCGCGGCAGGCCGAGTGCATGCGCAGGGCCATCGAGCGCGCTGGCATCACGCCTGGCCGAATCGGGCTCGTGAGCACCCACGCCACGGCCACGCCGGAGGGCGACGCACGCGAGTGTGAGGCGCTGCGGTCCGTGTTTGGCCAGGACGACGGCCCGTTCGTGAACAACACCAAGAGCTTCATCGGCCACGCGATGGGCGCGGCCGGCGCGCTGGAGCTAGCGGGCAACCTGCCCACGTTCGACGATGGAATCGTGCACCCCACCATCAACGTGGACCACCTGGATCCCGCTTGCGCACTGCCCCATCTCGTGCTCGGCCAGCCCCAGGAGGCCGGCCGCATCGACTACATCTTGAACAACTCCTTCGGCATGCTCGGCATCAACGCTGTGTTGATCGTCGGCCGGCCGGGGACTGACTGACGCGGGCCTTGCCCGCACCCCAAGAGGAGCGGGCGGCCTTCGCCGTCCGTCTTCCGCCATACGACTGTGTAAGCATCGGAACGCGAAGGCGTTCCGCTCCGACACCGATGTCCTTGCCACGCAAGAGGTAGAGAGAACTCCGCATGACCAGAGATGAACTACGGGAAGAAGTGCTCAAGATCATCGCCGACATCGCGCCCGATGAGGATCTCGACGACATCGACGATGAGCAACCCCTGCGCGACCAGATCGACCTCGACTCCATGGACTTCCTCGACATTGTGCTGGAACTCCGCAAGCGGCACAAGGTGGAAGTGCCGGAGGAGGACTACCCGAAGCTGCGGACCATGAAGAGCACGGTCGACTATCTGCTCCCCAAGTTCCCCCATTAGGCCCGAGTTGTTGCGACACAAAAGACGGGCAGGGGCCGGGAGCGCACGCGGGGCCCTCGCCAATGCGTAGACGTCCATGAAGTACGACGTCGCCATCATTGGAGCCGGCCTGTCCGGCCTCGCCGCAGGCATTCGCCTGGCCCACTTCGGCAAGAAGGTGCTCATCGTCGAGGCCCACACCGCGTGCGGCGGGCTCAACTCGTACTATCGCCGCCAAGGCCGTGTCATCGACGTGGGGCTGCACGCGATGACCAATTTCGTGCCCAAGGGCGAACGCCGCGCACCGCTCACCAAGCTCCTGCGACAGCTCCGCATCGGGTACGACGAACTGGGCCTCATCGAGCAGAACGGATCGCGCATCGACGGGCCCACCTGCTCCCTGAAGTTCAACAACGACTTCAACTACCTCCGGGCACAGGTCGCCCAGCAGTTCCCCAACGAACTGGAGAACCTCAACCGGCTCGCGGACGCGATCGACGCGTACAACGACACCGCGCTCGACCAGCCGAAGCTCCTCGCGCGCATCGAAGTCGCCAAGTTCATCAACAACCCTGACCTCGTGGAAATGCTCTTCGCGCCGGTCATGTACTATGGCAACTCTGCGGAAGACGACATGGACTTCGCGCAGTTCGCCATCATGTGCAAGAGCGTCTTCCAGCAGGGCTTCTGCCGGCCCGAGCAGGGCATGAAGCACGTCATCGGCATCCTCGTGGGGCGCTACACGGAGTCGGGAGGCGAACTGAAGCTCGGCACGCGCGTCGAGGAGCTGCTCATCGAGGCTGGCCGCGTCAAGTCGATTCGCCTCGAACACGGCGAGGAGGTGCAGGCGGACAAGGTGATGTCCTCGGCCGGCTACGTGGAGACCATGCGCCTGTGTTCCGACCGGCCCGACAACTGCCTGGAGGACAAGGTCGGCAAGCTCTCGTTCGTGGAGATGATCGCGTTCCTGGACGTGATCCCGGCCACGCTTGGCATCGAAGACACGATCGTCTTCTACAACAACGACCACCTCTTCACGTACCGCCAGCCCACCGAACTGGTCGATCTCACGTCGGGCGTGATCTGCTGCCCCAACAACTTTCACTATCGCAACCCGCCGACCGAGGGCATCATCCGCATCACGGCCAAGGCGTCGTATCCGCTGTGGCGCGCCATCGTAGGCGGTGACAACCCCCGCCAGGCGAGCGCCGACGCGCGAGCGCAATACGAGCGCGCCAAGACCGAGGCCATGGACCAGCTCATGGCCGAGGCCGTGCGCCACGTGCCGGACTTCCGCAACCACGTGACCTACGCCGACCTCTTCACGCCTCTCACAATCAAGCGCTTCTCCGGCCACCTCGGCGGAGCGGTATACGGCGCGCCCGAGAAACACCGCAAGGGCCTGACCCCGGTCGAAAACCTCTTCCTCTGCGGCACCGACCAAGGCTTTCTCGGCATCGTGGGCTCCATGCTCTCCGGCATCTCCATGGCCAACATGCATTGCCTCAGGTGAGTGCCTGGGGACGCCATGCGGAAGCCCGCAATCCCCCCCCTTCGAGGGGGGGAACCGAAGGGGGGGTAGCCTTTGCGGAAGTTGCTCGGCGGTCCTGTGGCGACCCCCCTGTGGTCCCCCCTGGGAGGGGGGGCGGGGATCGCATCGTGGCACCAGACACTCCGGGAGACGCCCCATCGCCTCAACATTGGAAAACGTGAAACCCGAATACGACGTCATCGTCATTGGCAGCGGCCTCGGCGGGCTCACCGCGGCCAACCGGCTCGCGCGCTTCGGCCGGTCCGTGCTGCTGCTCGAACAGCACTTCATGCTCGGCGGCCTCGCGGCGTATTTCAAGCGCAAGGGCCACATCTTCGACGTGTCCCTCCACGGCTTCCCGTACGGCATGGTCAAGACCTGCCGCAAGTACTGGACACGCGAGATCGCCGACTCCATCGTCCAACTCGAACGCATTGTATTCGACAACCCGCAGTTCTCCGTCGAGACGACCTTCACCACCGAAGACTTCACGCGCATCATCATCGAGCACTTCGGTGTGGCCAAGGAAACAGTCGACGCGTTCTTCGAGGAGGTCCGCAAGATGGACTTCTTCGACGACCAGACCGAAACGAACCGTGAACTGTTCGAGCGCTTCTTCCCCGGCCGATCCGATGTGGTGCGTTTCCTCATGGAGCCCATCACCTACGCCAACGGCTCCACGCTCGACGAGCCAGCCATCACGTACGGCATCGTGTTCAGCAACTTCATGAACCGCGGGGTCTACACCGTGCGCGGCGGCACGGATTGGCTCATGGGCAAAATGGAGGAGGAGCTGCGCGGCAACCGCGTGGACATTGCGCGGCGCGCGCGTGTGGACAAGATTGTGGTCGAGAACGGCCGCGCGGCTGGCGTGAGCGTGGGCGGCAAGACCATCAAGGCCAGGAGCGTGCTCTCGAACGCGAACCTCAAGGCCACCGTGCTCGACATGATCGGCGAAGAACATCTGCCCGCGGACTTCGCCGCGCTCGCCAAGGAGTTGCGCCTCAGCACGTCGAGTTGCCAAGTCTACATGGGCATTCGAGAGGGCGAGTCCATCCCAGACGTGGGCGACCTGCTCTTTACGTCGACCGCGCCGGAGTTCGACACCGACGCGCTGCTGTCTCGCAACGTCACCAGCCGCACGTACTCGATCTACTACCCCAAGACGCGGCCCGGCCACCACCGCTACACCATCGTCGCGTCCATGAACGCGCGCTATGAGGATTGGGACGGCCTGTCCCGGGAGGATTACGAAGCGTCGAAGCAGGATTTGGTTGAGGACACGCTGAACGCGGTCGAGACGTACCTGCCCGGCGTGCGCGACAAGATCGACTACACGGAAGCCGCAACGCCTAGAACCTTCGAACGCTACACCGGCCACTTGCGAGGAGCATCGTTCGGCACGAAGTTCGAGGGCCTCCGGATCAGCAGCGAACTGCCCGCCGCGCTCCCCGGCGCGTTCCACACCGGTTCGGCTGCGATCATCATGTCCGGATGGCTCGGCGCGGCCAACTACGGGGTGATCATCGCAAACAAGGTGGATGAGTATCTGGACAAGGTGGGCGCGTAGCAAGCGCCGCGGTTCTTCGCGTGCTGGTGCAGGCTGGACACGTAGCCCCATGCGCCAGCATGCGGGCCAACCGATAAGTGGCTCACCGAACGCCCGCATCCTGGAAAATGCGGTTGCCGCGCGCCTGAATTCGGCCGATTGGTGGGCGAATCGGTCTGCTGGGGCGGCGCCTGTTGCGTTCTCGGCCGGAATAGTTGCGCGAGACAGGATGCAGGATTACACTCTCCTCCCGGCCACCACGCGGTGTCGCGTCAGAATGCTCGCCACGAACTCACGGCAATGGAGCAGACAAATTGGCTACTCGATGCATAACGGTCCTCCTCACCGCCCAACTCGCGGCATGGCCGCTCCTCGCCGCAGACTGGCCGGCGTACAAGCACGACCCCGCGCGCTCCGGCGCCACGACCGAGACGCTCGCGCTCCCGCTGGCCCTCAAGTGGATCTACCAGCCCAGCCAGCCGCCCGCGCCCGCGTGGCCGGAACCGGGCAGGGAACTGCACCGGATGGACTTCGATTACTCGTTCCAGCCGGTCGTGGTGGAGGGGAGGGTCTACTTCGGCTCGTCGTCGGACAACACCGTCCGCGCGGTGGACGCGGCCACCGGGAAGCTGGCGTGGCGCTTCGCCGCGGGCGGCCCGATTCGCTTCGCGCCGGCCATCGGCCACGGCAACGTGTACGTCGCGGCTGACGATGGCTGGCTCTATTGCCTGAACGCCAAGACCGGGAAGTTGGTGTGGCGCTTCAAGGCCGCGCCCGGCGAGGACCAGCTCCTCGGCAACGACCGCATGATCTCGCGCTGGCCCTGCCGCACCGGCGCGCTGGTCGTGGGCGACGTGGTCTACTTCACGGCCGGCATGTGGCCGACGGAGGGCGTGTTCGTCTATGCGCTCGACGCCAAGACCGGCAAGCAACGCTGGTGCAACGACAGCAGCGGGGCGATCTACGTTGACCTGCCGCATCCCGGAGCGACCGGCTTCAGCGCGGTCGCGCCGCAGGGCTACCTGGTCGTGGCCGGCGACCGGCTCCTCGTGCCGACCGGGCGCTGCGTGCCGGCCGCGTTCGACCGGCACACCGGCCGCCTGCTCTACTACAAGCCCGCCCAGGCGCTCTACCACGGCAGCGCATGGGTCACGTCGGCCGGGGACCTCTATTTCAATTCCAAGAACCGCATGGCGAACCCCTCCAAGGCGTTCGTCGGCGAGTCCGACCCGCGGCCGCGCGACGGCATGTTCGCATACTCGCTGGCCACGGGCGACGTGGTGCTGACGCTGAACACCGCGTATCGAGTGCTGGCGTCGGAGGACGTGCTCTACGCCGCATCCCGTGACGCCATGCAGGCGCTCAACATGAAGACGCTGCGCGGCAAGCGCCGGCCTACGAACAGGGACATGAAGTGGGCGGTCCCGCACCAGACCCGCGTGTACTGCATGGCCAAGGCCGGGCAGACGCTGTTCGCCGGCGAGCGCGGCGGCATCACCGCGTTCGACGCCAACACGGGCAAGACGGTGTGGCGAGCCGACGTCGATGCCGAAGTCCGCGGTTTGGCGATTAGCGATGGCCGGCTCATCGCGTCCACAGACCGGGGGCAAGTCATGTGCTTCGGATCAGGCGAGGCGGCAGCGACGCTGGTCACGGAGCCGGTAGCGCCAATCGACATCCCCGCGGCGATCCAGCGCACGGCCCGCGACGTGATCGCGCGCTCAGGCAAGTCGAAGGGCTACGCGCTGGTCATCGGCGAACCGGACAGCCGGCTCGCCGCGGCCCTCGCGAGGCAGACGGAACTGCATGTGGTCAGCGTGCTCAGCGGCCCGGACGCGGCGCAGGCGGAGACGCGGCGACTGCTCGACGCCGGCCTGCTGGGCTCCCGCGTGTCCGTCCATCGCGTGGACGATCTGGCCCACCTTCCATTCAGCTCCTACTTCGCCGATCTCGTGGTCGTGTCCGGCAACACGCCCCTCGCGGCCGCGAAAGAATGCTACCGCGTGCTGCATCCCTGCGGAGGCGCGTTGCGCTTCGTCGGCGCGGTCGACCAGCAGGCGTTCATCGCGGCCGCGGGCATCCCCGCGGGCGAGGTGGCCGAAGGCGGACGGATGATCGTGCGCGGGCCGCTGCCCGGCGCAGGCGAATGGCGATACCCCTGGGCCGACGGCGGCCGCAGCGGCGTGGGCAAGGACTCGCTTGTGCGCCTGCCGCTGGAGATGCTCTGGTTCGGCGGGCCCGGGCCGGACCGCATGGTCGACCGGCACCTCATGACATCCGGCCCGGTCTCGGCCAACGGACGCGTGTTTATGACCGGCGAAAACCTCGTCATCGCGTTCGACGCGTACAACGGCCGCGAGTTGTGGAGCCGGCGCATCGAGGGCGTAGGGCGCAAATACGCGCCGTACTACTCCAGCAGCCTCGTCGCGGACGACGACAGCGTGTACGTGGTGCAGGCCGACCGCTGCGACCGGCTGGACCAAGCGACCGGCGCGACGCGCGCGGCCTACGGTATCCCCGGGGCCGCCAAGCGCGGAGCGGAGCCGGCCGTCGAGGAGTTCATGGACGTGGCATGGCCCCAGGTCTGGCAGGTCGTGGGGCCGTTCCCAA
>JAJRTI010000825.1 GCA_024278415.1 Planctomycetota bacterium
CTTCGAGACGATGCCCATGTGCGTCCTCCGTTGCGGGTAGGAGGCGCTGGTCCGAGACGTGCGTCGCCGATGCAGATGGGGCGACACTGTGGCGGGAGCGGCATTCTACGCCAGCAAGCGACCCTGCCGCAAGAGAAAAACCGCGGCCCCGTGCAGGGTGCTTGCATTGGGGCCAGCGAAGGTACAGAATACGCGGGCGTGCTAAGTGTGCCGGTCGTAAACCGGCAAGCGTTTGGTGTGCGCGGTTGCCGCATTAGCCAGAATGCGGGCGCTCTGTGAGCCACTCGTTGGTTGGCCCGCATGCTGGCGCATGCGGCTACCCCTGATCCCTGATCCTGCTATGCCCGACATCATTTGCCTTGGCGAACTTTTGATCGGCAGGCTCTCGACGCAGGAGGGCGCTTCGCTTGCGGGCGCGCCGGGGAGCGTGGCTGTGGCCGCCACTCGGCTGGGCGCGATCCCGGCTTTGCCTGCGGCCGACGCGTGGGCGGCATTCAGGGCGAGCAAGGGGCGCTAAGATGGGCGAGCCAACTGCGGAGGCCACGAACTCGCAATCGGATCCGCGCCCCGCTTCGGCGCCTCCCGCGGCGGTCCGAATCGCCCAGATCGTACTCATTGCGTATTTGCTCTTCCGCTTCGGCCTGTTCGTCCAGTATGCGGCGCGGGTGCTTGCCCATCCTTATGAGATCTGCGCGGGCGAGGCGATCTTGGTGAACCAAGGCCGTCTGCTCGCGAGTGGGCACACGATCTACCCTAAGCTGGGCGGCTACCCGTACATCATCTCCCACTTCACCCCGGTCATGCCGGGGGTGATGGCGCTGTGCGTGAAGGCCTTCGGGATCGCGTTCTGGCCGGGCCGGCTGGTTTCAGTGCTTTCGGCCTTGGCGGTGGGCGGTGGCATCGTCGCTCTGGTGTGGCGAGGCCGGAGCGCGTGGTGGGGCGCGGCCGCGGGCGGCCTGCTGTTCGCGACGTCGCCGTGGATCGCTTTGTCGAGCGTCGAGTTGGCGGCGGACATGCTCTCCGTGGCCTTCAGCATTTGGGGCCTCGTGCTGGCCGCCAAGGGCAGGCGCCGGCGCGCGGACATCGCGGCTGGGCTGCTGTTCGCATTGGCCGTGTTGACGCGGCAGAGCCAGGTGGGGGGGCTCGCGGCCGCGTGTTGCTTCTTGGGGTTCAAGGACCGGCGCCGGCTCGTGCCCTTCCTCGCCGCGTGGGCGCTGTGCGTGGGGCTCACCGTGGTGGTTCTGGAGTGGGCGACCGGCGGCGAGTTCTATCGCCACATCGTGACGTACACCGCGGGCGCGCTGTCCGGCCGGCGGCTGTGGATGTTTGCCCAAATGTTCGCGCGGTTTCACCTCGGCCTGCTGCTGCTCGTGGCGGCCTTCGCGTGGCAACAGATCGCGCGGCGCGAAGTGGGCGCAGTGGGGTGGTACGTGTTGTGGGCGTTCGTGGTGGTGTGCACTTGCGCGCGGGAGGGCTCGGGCGAGACGTACTTCATCGAGGCCATCGCGTCGGCCTGCGCCGCGGGCGGGGTGGTGTTGTGCCGGGCGAGCGAGTGGCGCGGCCGGGCGGCTTGGGCCATGGTGGGGCTCTGCCTCGCGACGGCGGTGTTGGTTGAAGGGCCGCGGCATCGAACTGGGCGGTATCAAGCGCCGACGCCGGCCCAGCAGCAAAGCACGGCCGCGCTGCTCGCGCGGTTGAAGCAACTGGGCCCGCCCATACTGTCCGAGTACAACGGCTTGGCGCTCCAGGCGGGCGGCAAACTGCTCATCCAGCCCTACGCGTTCCGGATGCTCGCGGCCCAGGGCAAATGGCGCGACGACGTGCTGGTCGAGGACATCCTCAACCAACGGTTCCACGCGATCGTGCTGGACGTGAGGCGACGGGGCCGGTGGTCGGAGCGCGTGTATCGTGCGGTGCTGTCGTCGTACGAGCGGGCGGGGATCTACCGGCTCTACAGGCACATTGGCGAAACGCAACTGATCCTATTTGTGCCGCGGGGTAGACGTTAGCGCCTGTGCCGTGCGCCGAATTTGCCGGGCGTGTCCCGTACTGTGTAAACTGCAATGCTGAAAGGCCTTACCATTCTGGATTTTGCTTGACCGCGCACTTGCAGCTTGCTAACATACCGCCCCCTTCGGGGCCTGCCAGCTCTGAGTGCGACTTGACGGTTCACCTGCGGCTTGCTTTCGGGCGCGCCGCCGACTCTCGAAACTACCCGTCCCACTCAACGTGGGAAGGAGGCGATATGGCTACGATTACGAAAAGGGCGATCGCGGAGCGTATTGCCAAGCAAACAGGGCAGACACAGGCCGTCGCAAAGGAAATCATCCAAAGACTCCTTGACGAGATGGTGAGCGAGTTGGTCAAGGGCAACAAGCTCGAGTTCCGCGACTTCGGGATCTTCGAGGTCGTGCTACGCCGGTCGCGCCAAGGCCGCAACCCCCGCACGGGCGAAGAGGTGTTTGTGCCCGCGAAGCGCGTGGTGAGCTTCAAGATGGGCCGGCGCATGAAGCAGTTGGTTGCGGACAGCACGCCCAGCGCCCCGATCCCCCCGCCCGGGCAAGCCGCCGCCGCGCCGCCGGCGCCGCCAGCTCCCCCAACTCCGCCAGACGACGGCCAAGAGGATCAGTAGTACGCGTGCAAGCCGGGGGAGGGGAGACATGCAGCCGTGAGACCAGAATGCACGCTGGGGTGGCTATGGGTTGTTATGCTCGCGGCGGGCCTGGCCTTCGCGCAGGGAGACGCGGCCATGGCCGCGCGCCTGCCGGCCTTCCGGTGCCTGAAAGGGGCGGAGAGCTTGCGCCCGCGCACGGAAGCCCAATGGCTCCAGGCCGCGGCGCAACTCCAAGCGCGTACGGGACTGCGTGCGCCAAGCCACGTGACCGTGATCCTTTGTAGTGGCCGGCGGCAATTAGAAAGCGTCGTGCCGGGGGCGCCCAAGTGGGCGATGGCCATCGCGCGGCCGGCCGCCGGCGAGATCGTCATCGATGGGGTGCCCTTCACGCAGCCCGGCAACAACGCCCGGGCCACGTTGACTCACGAACTCCTCCACCTGGCTCTGTGGCAAGCCGCGCGGGGCAACCGGGACCTTTTCCCCACGTGGTTCAACGAGGGCCTGGCCTGCTGGGCCGCAGACGCTCCCCACCCCGGCGACTACGAGCGCGTGGACTTGGCCGCGGCATTCAAGACCTTGCCGCGTCTGGCCGAACTGGAGGGGCCGTTCCCTGAGGGCCGGCACGACGCGGGCCTGGCTTACTTGACATCCGAGCACTTCGTTCGGTATCTTGCTTCCTCCTTCGGCCCAGCAGTCTTGCAGCGCATCGTCGCTCAGACCGTTGTGCAGGACTCATTCGACGAGGCCTTCGAAAGCGTTTGCGGCCGGCCCGTCGAGATGGCTGAACTCGAATGGCGTCAGTCACTGCGCGCGGCAAATCCGCCCGCGTGGGTCGTGCTGCGCCACCTGAACCTGTTCGCCCTCATGGCGCTTCTCCTCATTGCAGCCTTCGTCGCCATGAAGAGGCGAAGCAAGCGCATTAAGGAAGCTTGGGACCGTGAGGGATGGGGCGAGTAGCCCCGGGACAACGGGCGCCACGTGCAAGCCAAGGAAATTGGATGGACACTCACGCAATTATCTCCGACATCCACGCCAACCTCGAAGCCCTCGAGGCCGTCCTGGCAGACATCAGCGCGCAGGGGATCGAACGGATCATCTGCCTGGGCGACATCGTAGGCTACGGCCCCGATCCCGAAGCATGCATCGACCTCGTGGCCGAACGATGCAGCGTGATCCTTTGCGGCAACCACGACTACGCGGTGCTCTACGGCGCTCGGGATTTCAACCCCGTGGCCGAGGAAGCGGTGCTCTATCATCAAGAAGTGCTCGTGCCCAGGGTCAGAGACTCGGAACAGAGGATGAAGCGATGGGAGTTCATGCGCGGCCTGCAAGCGCGATACGAGGATGAAGGCTTTCTCTATCTCCATGGCTCGCCCCGCAACCCCATCCACGAGTATCTCCTCGAATCCGACGTGCGCTGGGGGCTGGAGCGCAAGATCCGCGAGGCCTTCGCCAAAGTCGAGCACATCTGCTTCATTGGCCACACGCACCGGCCGGGCATCATCACCGAGGGGATCGAGTTCATTCCGCCTGAAAACCTCGAGGAAAGCCGCTACGTGTTCACCGAAGCCAAGGCGATCATCAACGTCGGGTCCGTAGGCCAGCCGCGGGACCGCGACCAGCGCGCGTGCTATGCGGTCGTGGATGCTGAGGCGTGCGTCTTCCGGCGTGTCGAGTACGACCTGGAGCTGACGCAAGCCAAGATCAATACGTGTGGACGGCTCGACGTGAGCCTGGGCGACCGGCTTGGGGAAGGGCGCTAGGCTGAGGGACTCGGCATTAGAGACATACCCGTCGAAGATATCATCGGCGCGGTCGCCAGGCTCTCGATCGAGGCGAACTGTGTCCTTGGCGACGACATGCTTGCCGCGGTTCGGCAGGCGGAGGCGGCCGAGGAGTCGCCCGCGGGCCGGGAAGTGCTCGCGCAGATCCTGCGCAATGCCGAGGTGGGACGAGCCGAGATGGACCCCACCTGCCAGGACACCGGCGTGGCGGTCGTCTTCGTCGAGTTGGGGCAGGAGGCCCGGCTCGTGGGCGGCGCACTGCGGCCGGCCATCGACGCAGGCGTGCGCCGCGGGTACGCCGACGGCTACCTGCGCAAGTCCATGGTCCGCCACCCGCTCGACCGCGTGAACACCGGCGACAACACGCCGGCCATCGTGCACGTGGACGTGGTGGAGGGCGACTCGCTCAAGATCACGCTCATGGCCAAAGGCGGCGGGTGCGAGAACATGAGCCGCATCGCGATGCTCGCGCCCGCGCAAGGCCGCGAGGGCGTCGTGGAGTTCGTGGTGAACGCGGTCTCGGAAGCCGGCGCCAATCCCTGTCCGCCGCTCGTGCTGGGCGTAGGGCTCGGCGGCGCGTTCGACAAGGCCGCGTTGCTCGCCAAGCACGCGCTGCTTCGGCCGGTCGGCCAGCCCGCGCCCCACCCTGAGGACGCAGGCCTCGAGGCCGAAATCCTTGAAAAAGCGAACGCGCTCGGCATCGGCCCCCAAGGCCTCGGCGGGCGCACGACCGTGCTGGCCGTGCACGTCGAGTCGCATCCTTGCCACATCGCCAGCCTGCCCGTGGCCGTGAATTTCGACTGCCACGCGCATCGGCACAAGACGGTCGTGTTGTGAGGCCGGAGCGGAATGCCTTCGCATTCCGGTGCTTGCACAACCGTAAGGTCAAGACGGAAGGCGATCCCGAGGCTTCGGGATCCGCTTCTGGGTTGCGGGTGAAGCCCGCTTTGTGAGGAAGCCGCAGAAACATCGAGGACATAGGCGCGCCCATGACAAGCGATCAGCCAGAAGCCGAGACCGTCCGCCTGACCACGCCACTGTCGGTCGAGGACGCGGACGCGCTCAGGGTGGGGCAGAAGGTGCTGCTGAACGGAGTGATCTACACCGGCCGCGACGCGGCCCATAAGCGCGTCGTCGAGGCGATCGAGGCGGGTGCGGGACTGCCCTTCGACCTGGACGGGCAGGTGATCTACTACGTGGGCCCCACGCCCGCCAAGCCTGGCCGGCCAATCGGCTCAGCGGGCCCCACGACAAGCTACCGCATGGACTCGTACGCGCCGACACTCATGAAACTCGGCCTGCGCGGGAGCATCGGCAAGGGCCAACGCTCGCCGGCGGTGATCGAAGCGATGCGGGAGCACAAGGCCGTGTACTTCGCGGCCGTAGGCGGCGCGGGTGCGCTGCTGGGGCGATGCATTGTGGAAGCCGAGCCTGTAGCGTACGAAGACCTGGGCACGGAGATGGTCCGGCGCCTTGTCGTGAAGGACTTCCCGGTGGTCGTGGTCAACGACACCCAGGGCGGCGATCTGTACCAGCAGGGAAGGAAGCGCTACGCCCAGGCGCTCGGCTAACGCTGTCTCGAACCACGAAGGACACGAAGATCACGAAGGCCGAGCCCAGATGGGCACGCAGCGGCATCAGGTGCTCTCATCCCACATCTCGGTCCGCGCCCGCACCAGAGGTCCCTTCGTGTCCTTCGTGCACTTCGTGGTGAACCTGGTTCCCCGTGGGCAGAAATGCGCGCTATCCCCGCCTGCGCCGGCGTTTCTTCTTCTTGGGCACGTTGATTTGCAGCGGCGAGCCGAACAGGAACATCTGGTCCCCACGCTCCGGGCAGCGCCGGCAGAGCTTCTCCCCTCGGGCCTGACGCGCTTTGCACACGTCGCGCGCGACCGGATAGGCTTGGCCCTTGCACTGGACCCACTCGTGCTGTTCCGCGTCGGCCAAGGTTCATTCTGGGGCAGGAGGGAAGGCGAACAGGCGATGTTGCGCATCTTAGCGATGCCGCGCCGGAGGATCAAGCGGGGCTGAGAGGGGCGATTGACTGGGTTATGGGCAGGGCGTAGAATCCCGATTACACTTCAGAATTTTCGGAGATTGAGCCATGAGGACTATCTGCCTGATCGCCGCCCTTGCGCTCGCCTCGCTGGGTTCGATTGCCGCGCCGGCCGAGGAGGTCATCTCCAATCCCAGCTTCGAAGTGCTCGACGCGGACGGTTTACCCAAGGACTGGCAACGCGTGGGCGCGCAGGTGGAGCCAACGACCGACGCACATAGCGGCAAGCGCGCGCTGCGGTTCGTGCGCCCAGCCGAGAACGCAACGCGCGAGACGGGGCTCAACCGCGACTGGACGCCGCACAACGGCGAACAGGGCAAGATGCTGGCCAAGCTCAAGGGCGGCATCCGTTTCTGGTATAAGGCGGTGCGGGCCGAGGATTGCCGCATGGCCGTGTACGTCATTCCCATGTCCGCAGACCCCATCGAGAACACCGGGGCACGGAGGGCGACGTACGAGATCCCGGCGAGCCACGTCGGCGATGGCCAGTGGCACGAGGCCGCGCTCAAGTACGATTTCACCGACAACGACAAGGCCAAGTGGGTGCACGTGGCCGTGCGCCTCCAAGGGGGCGCAGGGGAGATGCTCTTCGACGACGTGAAGTGGGTCGAGAAGGTGGGGCCGCAGATCGCGCTCGTCAAGCCGCGCATCTGGGAGATCAAGGCGAGTGGCGGCAAGCAGTGCCGCCTCGCGGTGGACCTCCAAAACGCCGGCGACGCTCCCATCGGCAGGGCGCAAGTGACGCTCGAGCTGCCGACGGGCCTCACGGCCGAGCCGAAGGCGCGCGTCGTGCCGGCAATCCGCGTGGATGGCGAAGCCGTGCTCCAGTGGACCGTCTCGGGCGTGCGGAAGCCCGGCATGAAGATCGGCATCCGCGCCGCGGCCGGCAAGCTGCGTGCGGAAACGACTCTCGGCTTGGCGCCTGACGTGGAGTTGCTGGGGGCCGTCGTCGATCGTTTCCTGCTTGCGCCGGGCGAAGAGACTGCGTTGCGTGTCCGCCTGCGCAACACGGGCACGGCCGCGGCCGGGGCCACGGTGAGCGTCGCCGATGCCCGAGGGTGCCATATTCTCACCGCGACTGAGGCGCCGGCGTATACGGTCAAAGTGCTGCCCTCTCAGACCGTCGAGACTCAGTGGCGGCTGGCCGCGGGCGAACAAGAGGGGCCGGCGTCGGTGACCGTCCAAGTCTTGGCTCAGGGCGCGGCGGATGCTTTGGAAACCACCGCGCAGCTAGACGTGACGCGCGCGGCCAGAGCCCCCGCGCGCCAACTGCATGGCCCGGTTTGGTATCGCCAGAGCGGAAGCCGTGTCCTTGGCGAAATCCGAGCCGGCAGCAAGACCCTGGCGAAGCTGCCTTACCTGGCTCGCGTCGCATTCCGCAACCGCAAGGGCGAGGTCGAATACGTCGCGCCCGCGGGCGCCAAGTTCGAGCCCGTGCGCGACAGCGACGGCGGGACGTGGACGTTCGCGCTGAAGTTCAGGGATCTCTCGCCCACGGTCACGCGTTTCACGTGCTCCGCCAAGTGCGACCAGCCGCGGCAAATGCTCGCATTCGAGGCGATGCACCTTTACGTGAACGAAGGCGTCGAAAACCCAAAACGGCCCGAGGCGATCCTCAACGGCCTCGAATGGCTCGTGGACGACGAGTGGAGTTCGGACACGCTCGACATCAAACGGGATCACCCGCACCGCATCCGCTACGTGCAACACCCGAACATGATCTCCATCCCTTACATGTCCGTGCGCACGCCGGACGCGGTGATCGGCCTGATGTGGGACGTGCACCAGAAGTGGGACGGCGAACACGACCGGCCGCAGCAGGTCTTCGCGTCGCCCGATCGCTTCGAGGGCCGGGCGTCGCACCTCATGGGCCTCATCGCGCCGAATTGCCTCACCGGCCTGGAGCCGAACGAGCGGCTCGCCAAGGAGCCGTACGCGCTCGCGGCCGGCAAGGAGCTGGCGCTCGAAGGCGAGATCGTCGTCGCGCCGGGCGCGAAGGACGCGCTGGTCGTGCAAGACGATTGGTTCAAGTTCCACAAGCCGGACCCGGTCATGCCCATCCCGCAGGGCGACTACACGAAGTGGATCGAGTGGAGCATGGGCGCGTACACGGACACCCTCTACGTGCCGGAAGAGAAGAAGTGGTTGCCATTCCTCGGCGGCCCGTCGATCTGGCGCAAGCCGCGGTTCCAGGCCAAGAATTGCTGGGAGCTGCTGGCCGCCGCGCGGTGGAGCAAGAATACGCGATTGGCCAAACGCTTCGCTGACATGGCCAACGAGCACCTGGCCCTCTACAACGCCAAGCCGCGCGCGGAGGACATGGGTTTCGACTTCGCGGGCGTCGCGAACTTGCTGCCGGGCCTGGCGAACCAAGCCGCGGCGAAGCTGCGCGGCCTGGGCGAGGACGGCGCCTGGCGATTCAATGCGAACCGCCGCGACGGGGGCGTGTTCAAGGGCCGGGACTACCACGGCCTCGGCAACGACGGGGCCGCGGAACTCGGCACGTGCGCACGGAACGCGTACGACGTGCTGCGCTACGCGCGGATTGCCGGGGACGCGGATGCGTACTGGCAGGCGGTGAAGGCGCTGGAGTTCATGAAGCGCTTCACCGTGCCCCGCGCTGCGCAAGTGTGGGAGGTGCCGGTGCACACGCCGGACATCCTCGCCGCCGCGGACGCAGTAGACGCGTACGTCGAGGCGTATCGTTTTTCTGGCGACCAACAGTGGCTCGACGAAGCCAAGCGGTGGGCGCGGGCCGGCATCCCGTTCATCTATGTGTGGAACGACGAGCGCTACCCGTGGATGCGGTACGGGTCCGTGCCGGTTTGGGGAGCCACGTGGTTCCGCGGGAGTTGGTTCGGCCGAGTTGTGCAGTGGAACGGCCTGCGGTACGCCTACGCCATCCTCAAGCTGCACGCCTACGACCCAAAGGGCTACGGCGGGCAATCGTGGTATGAGTGGGCCCGCGGCATCACCATCAGCGCGATGTACCAGCAGGCGTCTGAGGGCAAGAACAAGTATCTGTGGCCGGACGCGTACAACTGCATCGACGCACAGCGCGCGAACTGGGACTTCGCTCCGTCGCGGATCGTGAAGAACGTGTGCGCGCTCACTGGCCGGAAGATGGAGCCGGAGACGGTGATCGTCGCGCAAGGCGAAACCAAGCGGCTGAACCAAGTGCCCGCGCCGCCGCTGCAGAGCAAAGTGCCGCCGCGCATCCACGTCACGTCGGGTGCGATCATCGAGCGCGCCGCATGGAAGGGCGACGCGCTGCGCGTCGAGTTGCGCTACTTACCGAAGGAGCGCGGGTACACGCTCATCGCGGGGCTCGACCGGCCGAGCGAGGTCAAGCTCGACGGCAAGCTGCTCACGGGGCGCGAGGCGCTAACCGATGGCGACGCGCCGGGGTTCCTCTACCGCCGCGCGCAGGCGGCCTTGATCGTGCGAGTCGTGAAGGACGGCCGGGCCACGATTGAAGTGGCGGGGGTGCGTTACCGGCCTGTAGGCGTCCGGCCCAAGATCGCCAGGCGCATCGCGTTCGAGTTCGACGGCGACTTGGGCGGATGGGTCGCCGCGCACGACTTGGCGGACTTCGACGTGCGCGGGGGAAGGTTGGTCGCCCGCGCGACCGGCGGCGATCCCTACCTGTACCGGCGCGGCTGTGCGATCGCGCCGGACTCTGTGAGCGCAATCGTCGTTTCGATGAGTGTGGCCGCGGGCCGGGACGCGTCGCTCTACTGGACGACGCAAGACTCGCCGACTTTTGCTGAGGACAAGACGGTGCGCTTCGCGGTGAAGAGCGACGGCCAGTTCCACGAGTATCGGCTCGAAGTGGGCAAGCATCCCCTGTGGCGCGGCAAGCGCATCACCGCCATTCGCCTCGACCCTACCAACGGCGCGCCGGGCGCGCGCATCGCGATCGATTACATACGGGGGGAGTAGGGCAGGCAGTGCCTGTAGCCGCACCCGCCAGGGTGCGGGTAGGCCGGTCCGCCGATGTAGGATGGGGTCTCCAGACCCCGACGCGGAGCCTCAGGATGCTTTGGTCGGGCTCAGGAGAGCCCGTCCTACAAGCCCGCATGCTGGCGCATGCGGCTACCGCGCCCGCTCACTCAGGCTCGACAATGCGGCCGTCTTGCAGCAAGACCGTGCGCTGCGCGTGCTCTTCGGTTGCGGCATCGTGGGTGACCACGATGACCGTGCCCCCGGCTTGGTGGAACTCGCCCAAATAGCCCATGACCTCCGCCGCGTTCTCTGGGTCGAGGTTGCCCGTGGGCTCGTCCGCGAGAATCAGTTTGGGGCTCCGCAGCAGCGCCCGCGCCATAGCCGTGCGCTGCCGCTCGCCGGTGCTCAACTCCGCCGGCTTGTGGCGAATACGGCCAGCCATGCCGAAACGGTCGAGCAATTCCCGCGCCCTGTCATGGGCGTTGGACACGGCCCCGGACAGCGTCGGGAGCAGCACGTTCTCCAGCACCGACAGATACGGCACGAGGTAGAACATCTGAAAGACGAAGCCGATGTGCTCCGCGCGGAACTTTGCCCTCGCCTGGCCCGAGAGTGCGTACACGTCTGCCCCGTCCACCTCGACGCGGCCGTCCGTAGGCTGGGCCATGCCGGCGATGGTCATGAGGAGCGTCGACTTGCCGCTCCCGCTGGGCCCCTTGACAGCGATGAATTCCCCCGCGTCGATGCACAGGCTGAGGCCGTCGAGCGCGCGCACTGGGCCGCGGCCGCGGTCGCGGTAGACCTTGCTCACGTTGTCGAGTCGAATCACGCTCACTCCTCCGTCAGCGTTATCGCCGGATCCTGCGTCACGGCCGCCATGGCCGGGAGCAGGCTGGCCAGGGCCGCCACTGCCGGCGCCGCGACAAGGGACCACCGTAGCAATGCGTAGATGGGCTGGATCTTGGCTCCGGTGATCTTGAACACATTGGGGCCGAGCCAGAGCGCGAGCCCGCTGCCGGCCGCGAACCCCACGAGCGCACCCACCACGCCCAGCAGCACGGCCTTGCCGAGGAAGAGGGCCGCGATGCGCCCCGAGGTGATGCCGTGCGCACGCAGGATGCCGATCTCCTGCCGACGGTCGTTCACATTAAGCCAGGCCAGCACGCCCACCCACACCGCACACACCGCGAGCACTCCGGGCGCGAGCAGGGCGACGTTGCGCTCCATCATGCGCCGGGTCTCCGCACGCGCCAGGGCGATGCTGCTGAATTCGGAGACCTTCGTGTCGGGCAGGGCTCGGGCGACCTGCGCCCGAATCGTCGCCAGCCGGTCGCCTTCGCACCGGCAGCCGATCGCCTGGATGACGTTGATGCGGCCCTTCATGCCGAGCATCTCCTGCGCGTCATGCAGGTGCACGTAGATGCGGATGTCGTCCTTGCTGCCGGCTTCGCCGAGGCACTGGGCCACCTCGAACGTCTTGCCCATGATCTCGATCTTGTCGCCCCTTTTTAGGCCTAGGTTCGCTGCCAACTCGTACCCGACCTTGCACGTGCCGCGTTTGACCGTCACGCCCATCGGCGCTTTGCTGCGCCGGCCCGCGGCCGGCACTTCGGGCAGGAGCCCGGTGAGAATGATGCTGCGCCCGCGCCAGGGGACTTTACGCTGAAGCATGGCGACGTAATGGTCTGCCGAGATGTACGTGGCGTTGGCCAAACGCCGCACGTATTCCTCTGGCATATCCTTCTCTGAAAAATCCCGCGCCCAGAAGTCCTCCATGTTTGTATCTTTGGGCACGATGATGAGGTTGAACCCCATGTCGCGCATGAGCCGGCGCGTCTCGCGCTCCGACGCCTTGCCCATGGTCAGCACGGCGACAAACAGGCCCACCGCGACGACCACGGCCAGGAGGCTCAGCAGGAAGTTGAGCTTCCGATGCAGGATCTCTTTGGTCAGCAGGCGCAGGATGGACATGGCGTGTGTGGGTTTGGCGGGTCAAAGGCGGAACGTAGTAGCGACGTTCGACGTTCACTGAAGTATAGCAGCCAGCA
>JAJRTI010000826.1 GCA_024278415.1 Planctomycetota bacterium
CCAAGAAACCCATGCTCGTGCATCGCGTCGTGTTGGAGGGTATTGCACCCGGGCAAACGTACTACGGCCGCGCGGTAGGCGCGACGCGCGACGGGAAGCCCTACTACAGCAAGCCCATCACATTCGACGCGACCGCCGGCCGCGGCCCCGCGCCTCAGACGATCGCCGGCATCCACCGCGTCCCGTTGACCGTGCGCAACCCGCATCCGTTCAAGGTCACGAACTGGCCCATCACGTCCGGCATCCCGTTTCCCCAGGGCCGACTCGCGTCCGCGGCTGAAGTGCGGCTCGTGCGCGAGGGCAAGGAAGTGCCCGTGCAAGTCGAGGCGACCGGCCGCTGGCGCGATGGAAGCATCAAGTGGATTCTCGTCACCTTCCAGGCGGACGCGCCGGCCAGCGGCCAATCGGTCTACACGCTCGAATACGGCCGCGGCCTGAAACGCCGCAACGTCGTGGGCGGCGTGAAATACGCGTCCACCAACGGACTCCTGTCCTTCGATACCGGCGCGCTGCGCGTGTCGATCGATGCGCGCGGGCAAATCGTGCTGCCCTCCGGCAAGGCATGCCTCACGGAGATGATGATCGACTCGAAGGGCAAGCGCTACCTGTCCACAAGCGGCAAAGCGCAGATCACCGTCGAGGAGCGCGGCCCCATCCGATTGGTCGTGAGAATCGACAGCAGCCTGGAGGGCGACGGCAAAGAGGGGCCGGTGCAGATCCAGAAGCGCATCATGGCCTATCGAGGCGAGCCGTTCCTCCGCGTGTTTCACACGTTCACCGTGGCCGGCTCGCAACCGTACACCGAGATCGAGCAGCTCTCGCTCACCGTGCCCAGCCCGTCGAAGACGTGGCAGGTTCCGTTGGCGGATGGCAAGTCCCGGCGCCTCGACGCCGCGGCCCCGCGCCTGTGGCAGCGCACGGATCGCGAGTTGCTGTCTGGCGCCGCGGCGGCCAACGCGCGCATGGTCGGCGCGTGCCTGTCCTCCGCCCCGAGCGACCTCGCGGTCGCGGTGCGCGACGGCTGGCAGAACTATCCCAAAGGCTTCGCACTCACGAAGCAGGGCCTGCGCGTGGAGCTGTGCCCGGACTTCGAGCCGGGGTTCTACGACAAGTTCCCCTTCGAGAGGGAGGGCCACCAGCTCTACTACTACCTCCTCAACGGCCGCTATAAGTTCAAGCGAGGCATGTCCAAGACGCACGAGTTGCTGTTTTGCGTCGCGGGCGAGCCCAAGCGCTCGCAGGTCTGCGCGCTGTTCCGGCGCCCCCTGCTCGCGACCGCGCCGCCGGAGTGGTACTGCCGCAGCCGCGCGTTCTACGACGTGGCCGTGCGCGACGAGAAACGCTTCAAGGCGTACGAGGAGGCTATCGACAGCAACATCAAGCGGTACGCCATCGCACGCGAGCGCCAGCACGACTACGGCCTGATGAACTACGGCGACTGGTACGGCGAGCGCGGCGCGAACTGGGGCAACATCGAATACGACACCCAGCACGCGCTCTTGCTCGAATACATCCGCTCCGGCAACGAGGACGCGTTCTTCCTGGCCGACCAGACGGAGCGGCACAACCGCGACATCGACACGATCCATTGGTCGCCGGACGGATCGCTCGACGGCGCGGCGTACGTGCATCAGATGGGCCACGTGGGAGGGTACTACAAGAAGTCCGTGCCGGGCACCCTCGGCATCCCACGCGCCGGCTACACGGTGAGCCACGCTTGGGCCGAGGGCCACTTCAACCACTACTTCCTTACCGGCGACCGGCGCTCGTTCGAGACCGGCAAAGCGGTGGCCGATTTCTTCTGCCGCAAAGAATTGGGCCGGCCGTACGACTTCACGAGTTGCCGCGTGCCGGGGTGGCACCTAATCATGAACTCCATCGCGTACGCGGCCACGAACGATCCGTACTACCTCAACGCGTCGCGCATCATCGTCGAGCGCGTGCTCGAAACGCAAGACGTGGAGCCCCGGCCCATGCTGGAATACCAACGCGAGTCCGGGCGGACGTTCCAAGTCGGCGGCTGGACGCGCATGATGGTGCCGGGCCACTGCCGATGCGAGCCGCGGCACCGGGGCAACGCGGGGTTCATGGTGGCGGTGCTGCTGTCGGGCCTGAAGTACTACCACGACGTGACCGAAGACCCGCGCGTAAAGCAGTGCATCATCCGCGGCGCGCGCTACCTGGTGGACGAGTGCTACTCCGACGAGGTCCATGGTTTCCGCTACACGTCGTGCCCGAAGACGCGCTACCGCGCCGGCGCGTCGCCCCTCATGGTCGAGGGCATCGCCCGCGCGTACCGCTGGACGCGCGACGAGCGCTTCAAGCGCGTGCTGACGGACGCGCTGCCCATCGGCGCACGCGGGAGCGCGTACGGCAAGGGCTTCTCCATGTACTACCGCATGGCCCCGCGCGTGCTCGCGGACATGGCCGCGACCGGGCTGACGCTCGTGAAGCAAAACGCGCCCAAGCCGGTGCCGTTCAAGAAGCCCGCCTGGCTCGCGAAGCTGAAGCCGGACGAGCTGATCGTGGTGCAGGCGGAAGACTTCGTGAAGCAAGGCGTGGGGCAATGCCAGGTCCGCAGCGACCGGCAGGCGACCTGGGGCAAGATGATTACCCACTGGCATGCCGACGTGGGCCACTGGCTCGAGTGGGAGTTCACTGCGCCCCGCGCCGGGCGCTACGCGGTGCGGTTCCGCTACGCCACCGCGAGCGAGGCGACTGTGCGCGAGTTCCGGATCGACGGCCAAGTGCCCTGCCCCACGGCCAAGCGCATCGCATTCCCCAAGACGGGCGGATACGGCCACAGCCCGCGGGACTGGAAGTTCCTCTCCCTCAAGGATGAATCAGGCAAGGAGGCCGCGCTGCCGCTCGCGGCCGGCAAGCACCGCATCCGCATGACGAACCTCGGCGACGGGCTGGGGATGGATTTCATCGTGCTCGTGCGGGTGTCGGGGACATGAACCAAGGACGCGAAGCGTCCGACTTCGTGTCCCCGGGCGGTGACAAGGTGAAGGGGTGAAGGCAGAGCGGCGCGTCTGGAGTGCGGCGGCTTGACGCCGCTTTGGCTCGGATGCCGCCCGCGCGATTTGCCCGAACGCTGGTGCGTTTGGCTACACGGCTTCCGCTACTTCAGCGGCGGCCGGTAGATGCGAACCGCCTCGATGGGCAACGCACCGTCGCCATTGGGCACGAGCTTCAGCGTATGCTCCGCATTGGCGAGCCCCTGTGCGAGCATTGTTGCCGGGGACGCGATGCGGAAGCCCGTCTCGCCGTACGGCGGACGGGATCGCATCGTGTCCCCAGACGCCTGCACCTTCGGGGCCCGATACACATCCGTGCCCAGCAGCTTGGTTTCCCACGTCACTTTGAATCCCTTAGGCAAAGGCTTCTTGCGGTATCGAAGCGCCCAGCACACCATCCACTTGCGCGCGGGGATCACGACGCGGCCGGAATTGGACACGAACTTCTTGAGGTGGTCACCCTGTCCGTCGGGCCCGGTCTTGGAACCCTCGACCTCGTACTTGAGCACGTTCTTCGCGGGGTCGCACTCAAGGATGCGCGCGGTCCACTTCTCGACCACAAGCGGTTTCTCGCTGCTGATGCGGTTGATCGCCGGGCGGATGCCGTCGTAGGGCGCGAGCGACGGCTTCGTGTGGTAGTAGAGTTCGGGAAACTCCGATGGCGCCTTGCCGTCGATGAACACCTTCGCACTGCCCAACTTGCCAGCATTCGTGTGCGCGGCGATCACGTCCACGCGGTTGCCGTCGAACTTCAACTCGATGCTGCCGTCCGCACCGCGCGTGACGCGCGGGTCGTCGACCGGGATGTCCTGCACGAGGTCCTTCCACTCGTCCTTTGGGAACGTGGGATCGTAGCGCAGGTAGGGCATGATGAGATGGCCGATGAGGTAGTTGCCCAGCTTGTTGGGATGCACGCTGTCGCGGAGCGTGTCTTTGGGAAAGAGGCCGTGCTTCTTGAGGTAGGCCCGAAAGGGCTCGCGCACCTCCGCAAGTTCGCAGCCATACTTCTTCGCGATCTCGCGGATCATCTGCGTGCGCGCTTCGTCCGCGCGGGTGAGTCTCTGTGCGGCCGGGTCGTCGGGCGAGCCGTCGCGAGGCAGGTTGCGCGGCCAGCGGAAATGGCTGGTCCAGAGGAGGATCTCCGAGGTCGTGCGCTCACGCGTGCGTCGGATGATCGCTTCTTGCTCGCCGCGCCTCACTCCGCCGTACACGTGGAAGATGAGCAAGTCCGGGTAGAAGGGGTAGAGGTCAAACTCTGCGGTGTGGATGAGCGTTGGTGCGGTGTACCCGCCGATCGCGAGGTTGGCGATTTCGAGATCCGCGTAAGGATAGGTCTTGCGCAGGTACGCGGCCACGTCCCGCCACCACGGGTTGCGCGTGACCGATTGAC
>JAJRTI010000827.1 GCA_024278415.1 Planctomycetota bacterium
AAGGATTGCCCGGAGAAGTGGGTGGCGCTCATGAAGGCGACGTACGAGGCGCTCAAGGAGATCGATCCGAACTGCTACGTGGTCGGCACCTGCGGCCCCCCGGGCAGCATGGGCTACTCGTGGTATCGCCGCACGTTCGCGCTGGGATCGCTCAAGTACCAAGACGCGGTGTCGAGCCACCTTTACCACTTCGGCCCGTGGGTGGGCAGCGGCGTGGCGACGACCGTGCGCTCGTGGATGCGCGAGATCCGCAAGATCATGAAGGAGAACGGCCGCGTCGTGCCGCTGTGGGACTCCGAGACGACCGTGACTCCGCCGTCGTCCATGTACCGCCATCCCTCGCACACGCGCTTCGTGCGCTACCATCCAGGCCAGGCGCCATCCGATCCCGTCGAGCAGGCGCAGACATACTTCAAGGTCCTCGTCATGCACAAGATCGAGGACGTGAAGTACTCGTTCCACATCTTCCACGGCGGCGTCGAGTACACGTCCCACACCGGCGAGTACGACGAAACGCCGCTGGGTTTCCTCGCGACGCAGGCCACGCTCGCAAAGTATCTGGAGGAAGCGGAGTATGTGGAGGACGTGAAGCTGCGGCCCGAGGTGTTCGCGTGTCTGCTCAAGGACCGCGGCCGGCTGATCCTCATCGCTTGGGGGCCCATGTTCCTCAAGCGCGACCGCGCGGACGTGACGCTGCCCATCCCGGCCGCGCGCTTCACCGCGCGCGACGTGTTCGGCAACCCGCTCCCAGTCCAGGGTGACGAGATGTCGACGCGCCTGGCCGTGACGTGGCAGGGCTTCTACTTGCTCGCGGACGGCATGTCCGTGGCGGAGCTGAAGGCCGGGCTCGCGAACGCGAAGGTCGCGGTTCGCTTTGCAGACGAGGGCGGCCGCGCGGCCAAGGGCCGCTTTGGCGAGGAGCCGGCCGCCACGGCCCAGCGGCCCAGTTGGGTCGGCTTCTACCCCATCGATCTCTCGAAGGCCGCAAACCGCGGCTTCCGGGACGAAGAGGTCGCGGACGGCAAAGGCGGGTGGAGCGACGAGGGGAAGAACGACATGCGTTTCCTGCCGACCGGGGACTGGCTCGTGAACGGCGTGCCTTTCCGCATCCTCTCGCCGGCGAAAAACGCCGGCAAATCGTGCATCGTGCTCAAGGGCGGCCTGCAACCCAACCCGCAGTTCCCGGCGAGCGTGACCGTGCCCGTGGGCAAACGGCTCAGCAAGTTGCACTTCCTCCACACGCTCGCGTGGGGCGGCCGGCGGCCGTCGAACGCGTTCCGCTACGTGCTCCATTACAAGGACGGGTTCGAGGAAGAGGTGCAGGTCGTGGACCGCGTCAACGTGGCGAACTGGTGGTACTTGGGCCACCTGCCCCAGGCGAAGGTCGGTTGGGAGGGCCCCAACCCGGTGCGGGACAAGGTCCGCCTCTGGCACACGTCTTACGCGATCACCCACCCCAAGGGCGCGCAGGCCGTGTTGGACCGCATCGAGATCAT
Organism: Planctomycetota bacterium; assembly: GCA_024278415.1. Next base: position 1,497 of record JAJRTI010000827.1, read on the forward strand.
CTCCGAGTGCAAGCGGCCCATCCCGATCGTGGTGGCGATTACGGGCGTGTACTCGAACTGAGCGCCGGTGGGGACATGAATCCGCCGGCCGGCGGACAAGCTTGTGGTATTTCGTTCACAAAGCGGGCTTCGCCCGCGACCGGGAGCGGAAGGCCTTCGCCTTCCGTCTTGACCGTATGAACGCAGAACATCAGCCATCGGGCGAACTGCAGACGATTCCCGGCGTCGGGCCGAGTATTGGTCAAGACCTTCGCGACCTAGGTCTCCAGCGGGTTGAAGATCTTGCGGGAAAGGACCCGGAGGAGATGTACAAGGCGCTCTGCGAATTGCGTGGCGCCAAGATCGATCGGTGCGTCTTGTACGTCTTCCAGTGCGCGACTTACTTTGCAGGCAATCGCACCCACGATTCTGAACTCCTGAAGTGGTGGAACTGGAAGGATCTGGAGACCGCGCAGGACTTGAGCATCCAACTCATGGAGTAACAGCGAAGAATCCCGCTGTCGGACCGCCCAATCAGGGCGTCTTTTCCGCCGGCCATCGGACTGCGACGGCCTTCCAGGCGCGACTCCAAACCACAGAGCATCGGGGACGGGGCGCGCTGCAAACTTGATCTCGACACCTGGGCATGGGATAATTTAGCATCATGACGACGCTAGTAGAAAAAATCGCGAACGAGGTGAAGGCCCTTCCCCAGAAGGAACTGGACGAGTTCCTCTCGTGGCTTGCCGAATACGAACTCGCACGGCCGGACCGGTGGGACAGGGAGATCGAACGTGACTCCCAGCCCGGCGGGCGGCTTGACGCCGTGCTGAAGCGAGTTCGGGATGACATCACCGCCGGAAGGACCAAGTCTCTGGATGAAGTCTTCAACGACTCCTGACTTCTGGGCGGCATTCGCGGCTCTGCCTCTCAAGATCAAGACCAGGGCAAAGGTCGTCTACCGTTTGTGGCGCCGCAACCCCCGTCATCCGTCCCTCCAGTTCAAGAAGACGGGCAACGCGTGGTCCATCCGCATTGGTGGAGGCTACAGGGCACTCGCGCTTCTTGAGGGCGACGCGTTCTACTGGTTCTGGATCGGGACGCATGACGAGTACGAGCGTCTCTTGGGACTTCACTGATCTGCGGACGGCTCAAGCCAGAGCGTGCACGGTACGCATGGGCGCCGCGGTCCCCCTTTGACGTCCCGGGTATCAAGACGAAGGCCACGACGCAGGATATCCTAGCGGCCATCAGGAGATCCGGATCGAGGGAAGCCAATGCGAGGTAGATGGGGGCGTCCCCCGTTCTGATACTGGCGCGCCACTCAGCTTGAGTTCTCCGGTGGTTCGCCCATAGGCGCCTGAGCGCGCAGCGGTTGCGCGCCTCTCCGGAGATGGGTATAATCCCGCCCTTTCACGCCCCGCGCGACAGGCCCTGGCTTCGGTGGCCGGTAGCGCCGGGGCATGGCGGAGAACGTGCTCATGTCTGAGACGCCCGAAAAAGTGCTCATCTTCGACTTCGGCTCGCAATACGCGCAACTTATCGCGCGCCGCGTCCGGGAACACAATGTGTACTCGGAGATCGTGCGCTTCGACACGCCTGCGAGCGAGATCCAAGCCGCGGCGCCCAGCGGCATCATCATGTCCGGCGGCCCGGCCAGCGTGTATGCAGAGGGCGCGCCGCAGTGCGACCCGGGGGTGTTCGACTTGGGCGTGCCGATCCTCGGCATCTGCTACGGCATGCAGGTCATGTGTCACACGCTCGGGGGGAAGGTGCTCCCGTCCGAGAGCCGCGAGTATGGCCGGCGCAGCCTCGACGTGGTCGACCACACGGACCTGTTCCGCGCACTGCCCGACCGACTCACCGTGTGGATGAGCCACGGGGACCAGGTGGAGCGCATCAGCGAGGAGTTCGTGCCGCTGGCCACGACGCCCACCTGCCCCTACGCCGCGGCGCGGCACAAGACGCGGCCGCTCTTCGGCGTGCAGTTCCACCCCGAAGTCACGCACACTCCGCGGGGTTCGGAGATCCTGGGCAACTTCCTCTACAACGTGTGCGGGTGCCAAGGCACGTGGCGCATGAGTTCGTACATCGAACAGACGATCGCGGACGTGCGCAAACGCGTCGGCGACGCGCGGGTCGTGCTCGGGCTGTCGGGAGGCGTAGACTCGTCGGTCGTGGCGGTGCTGCTGCACAAGGCCATCGGCGACCAACTTACGTGCATTTTCGTGGACAACGGCGTGCTCCGCGCCAACGAGGCCGAGTCGGTGCTCGACATGTTCCAGCAGCATCTGTCGGTCAACGTGCGGTTCGTGGACGCGAGCGACCGCTTCCTCTCGAAGCTCGCGGGCGTGACCGACCCCGAGAAGAAGCGCGTGATCATCGGCCACGAGTTCATCGACGTGTTCCAGGAAGAGGCGAAGAAGCTCGACAACGTGAAGTTCCTCGCGCAGGGCACGCTCTACCCGGACGTGATCGAGAGCCAGCCCGCGCACGGCGGCCCCACCGCGACCATTAAGAAACACCACAACGTGGGCGGCCTGCCTGAGAAGCTCGGCCTGGAGCTGATCGAGCCTCTGCGGTTCCTGTTCAAGGACGAAGGCCGCGAGATCGGCCACGAACTCGGGCTGCCCGACGATGTGATCTGGCGCCATCCTTTTCCCGGCCCCGGCCTGGCCGTGCGGGTGGTGGGCGCAGTCACCCGGGACCGGCTCGACGTGCTGCGCGCGGCAGATGTGATTCTGCTCGAAGAGATTCGCGCAGCCGACCTCTACCGCAAGATCGGGCAGGCCTTCGCGGTGCTCCTGCCGGTCGCGTCCGTGGGCGTCATGGGCGATGAGCGCAGCTACGAAAACGTCGTGGCTATCCGCTGTGTCGAGACGAAGGATTTCATGACCGCGGACTGGTACAAGATGCCCGACGACGTGCTCAATATCGTCTCGAACCGCATCATCAATGAGGTCAAGGGGGTCAACCGCGTCGTGTACGATATCAGCTCGAAGCCCCCGAGCACAATCGAGTGGGAGTAGCAAAGTAGCCGCATGCGCTAGCATGCGGGAGCTGTCGGATTGGAAGTCTTTCGAGGGGCGTCCCGCGGCTCTGGTCTCGCCACGTCATCAAGCAGAGACGCTCTTACGAGCGTGCTATGAACCTGGGGCCATGTTGCTTGTAGCACGCTCGTCAGTGCGTTCCGATGTGGGGGTCAGCGCCTCGCCGGGCCGGAATGCTGTCACGAGCGCGCTACGAGCGCCCTCACTCGCCACACGGACTTGCGAAACGTCGCACCAAACACGGCGCTTCGATCAGCCCATGGGGCACGAGATCGTAGTCGTCGCGCCAGTTGTCCGGCTCGTAGAAGCTGCCGGGCGCGTTGAACCCGGGCGCGTAGTCCTTGCGGTGGTGGGGGCCCAAGAGATTGCGCAGAGAGGTGAAGACCTCGACCTCGATGCGGTTCGCGCCGGGGCGCAGCAAATCAGTCACGTCCACTTCATACGGTGGCCAGGCAACGGGGCCGGCGTCTTGGCCGTTCACGCGCACCCGTGCGACCACTCCTTCCCACTTGCCCAAGCGCACGACCATTCGCTCGCCTTCGTCGTGCGGCCCCACCTCGGCTTCTGCCGCGTACACCATCGAGCCGGCAAAGAAGGGATAGCCCTGCGCGCACCAGTCGCCAGGCGTGACGGATTCGGGCTGCGGCGAGAGCGCGATCTTGCGCCCGTTCCACGCCGCGGCAAAGTCCCCAGCCAGGTAGCACGCCTCGATCTCCATGCCCATGTCGAAGTCGGGGCAGGTGAGCACGACTTCGTTCGCTCCCGGCTGCACGAGCTTAGTGACGTCGACCTTGCTGAAGGCTGGATCGAAGCAGTAGTCGCCGCTCGCTGTGGCCGCCTGCCCGTTGACCTCGATCGAGAAGCGCTCAGGCGTCTCTGTGACGAAGTGCAGCTCCGTGGGCTGGTGCTCGAGTTCGAACTCGTAGCGCAGCGCGACGCGCGTGTCGCCCGCGAGCGGCTTGTAGCTCTTGCGCGCGAGCCAGAGCTGCACCCCGCGGTTGTGGCTGTCGTGTTCGAGGCCGTAGTGTTGGCGAATCGCGCCGAACGCGGCCAACACGTACATGGGCTCCGACCACTCGCCCTCGCCGATGCGATACTGGCAGCGGTCGAGGATGGCCGAGTTCGCGATGGCCGGCTTGGCGGTGACGCCATCGAGCGGGATGCGCGCGGCCGTCTCAAGCTTTGGCTGGGCCGGCGCGGCCGGCTCGTCGCCGTCGGTGACGAGCAGCGCACTGCCCACGGGGGGCATTTCGATCTCGACGATTGTGCGGCCGCCGTCCTCACGCGACGCCAACTCGGTGATGCCGCCATCGGCCAAGTCCCACTGCGCCACGCGCGTGCACTTGGGCAAGCCCACCGTGAGGTCGTACGCCTGTTCCGTGTCGACGTTGCTCAGGAACACCACGTGCCGGCCGTCGATGACGCGGTGCTGGTAGTAGACCGTCTCGGCCGCGTCGTCGAGCGTGATGTCCGGCTCGATGCAGGCCAGCGCGCCGCGGAGGGCCTCTTTGTCGAGCGCGACGTGCGCCGCGTTTGCGTGCTGGCGCAGCGCGTCGAGCCGGCCGCTGGGCTCCGCGTCTACGAGCGTGGGCGCCGGCTCCACGAACACGATCTGGCCGCCGTTGCCGGCGAACTGTTCCAGCAGCGCGAGCGTCGTCTCGCGCAGGAGCAGGCACGGCGGCACGACCACGGCCTGGTACGACGCTTGGCCGACGACGAAGCGCGCGCCATCGACGCGGCCGTGCTTGGCGATGAGCGTCTCGTCGCCCAGATCGAAGCTGCGATGGATTTGGGCCATGAGGTCGTTGAGGTCAATGAACGCCTCGCCGATCTCCGCGCCCCGCGGATCGGCCCCCATGCCGCCGGTGAGCGCCCAGATGCTGTGGTAGGGATGGAGCACGAGCACGTCCGTGGCCGCCTCGCCCTGCGCGAGCACGAACCCCAGCCGGCCAAAGTAGTCGCCCAGCAGCCGATACTCCGGCCACCACGGTTGGTGGGGCAGGAACGACGGCGGGAAGTCGCGCTTGCGGCAGCCGCGCAGGGACATGAGCGACAGGTGCTGGCAGAGGAAGTTGATGCCCAGGTTGCACTGCCAGTCGCCGATGCGCTTCTGGTCGGCAAACGTCAGCTCCCAGCCCGCGCCGCCGTACGTTTCCGACAGCACGTGCTTCCGGCCGAGTTGGTGCGCAACGCTGCCGACCTCCTTCACCATCATCACGTTGCCGAACTGCCGGCCCTGCCGGTTGGGCCGGTCGTAGTTGTATTGGTTGAACAGATGGTCGATGCCCGGCATCTGCATGTACTCGTAATGCGGCATCGTGCTGCCGGTATGCGCGGTGGCCGGGAAGGTATGCTCCCAGAAGTGCCCGGTGAGCATGAGGCCGTTGGCTTCGCACCAGTCGTAGATGCGCTTGCAGAACACCTCCGAGAAGAGTTGCGTGTGCACGTCCCAGTAGTCGAGCCGCACCTTCATCGAGTCGTCATCGTCGATGAACAAGCTCGGCAGGCGATCGAGGATGTTGTAGCCCTTGCGCTCTTGAAAGTGCTCCGGGAAGCGCCCGGTCCACGGCAAGCACGGCCCGGGGCAACCGGCGCTCGACGCCTGGGGCTCGTCGGTGAAAATGCCGGGGATGATGCCGCCGAAGTCCTCGCCGAAACGCTTGCGGTACGCCTCGTGTGTGACGTCGATGAACTCCTCGACCGCGTCGGGGTTGCACGTGTCGATGTAGCTGAAGCCGTTGAACCAGGAGTTGTCTTGGGCGGATACAAGGGTGAACGCGGCCGCTTCGCCCTTGCCGAGCTTGAACGTGGCGAGGCAGTGGCCGGGCCACGTGTCCTCGTCGGTGAGGCGCTGCATGTGCAGGCCCATGGCGCGATACGTCTCGTTCGCCTTCGGCACGAGGCCGCCCGCGTAGCCGGAGGGGTAGCTGTCCTCGTCGTACAGCCACGCCTTCATGCCGAGTTCGCGCGCCTCTTCGACGCAGGTCTTGACCCGGTCCATCCACGCGTCGCTCAGGTAGTCCGTGAGCAACCCCACGCGCGAGTGCATGAAGAATCCGCCGATGCCTTGCTCGTGGAACGCGCGGATCTGGCGCACCAGCTCCTCGTCCGTCAGGTCGTCGTTCCACGACCAAAACGGCGCACTGCGGTAGAGGGATGGAGGATTCTCGAAACCTTCGTGCAAGTCCATGTGGCGCTCCCAAGCAAGGGCAATCGCGGCTGATTGGGCTATCGGGTAAACGGTGGAGAGGATAGGCGTCCAGGGCGGGAGTTGTCAAGGCGGCGCGGTTTAGTTGACTGCCAAGCGGGCATCACGTAACATTCCCCGGGGAACCGCGTACGCGGCACAGACCGCTGCGAACTACCCGCCAAAGCATCTACGCTTTCTCGCAGACTTCGCTGCGAAAAGGAGGCGGCTGCGCCGCCGTCGGGCCGCTTGTAGTAGGGCGATTTATCGCCCGTCTGCCTCGTGAGGGCAAGGACGTTCGACGGGCGATGAATCGCCCTACTACGAGCCTCGCCACGTCGCGCCGCACACATCGACAACATGTTGTCGCTACATTTGTGTTAACGGGCTAACGCCCCCGTCCGCACATGCACGCTGTCCTCGTCTACCGCGGCCGATACCACATCCGGGAAGCGCTCGACTTCGAGACGCTCGCGGCGGTGCTCCGGCAAGGGGGCCACGAAGTGACGCTCGTGTACGACCCGGACGTGTTCGGCGTCACGGATAACGTGCTCCAGATCGGCTGGCTCGCGCGTCGGCTCTCGGACCAAGAGCGCATTGTGCAGCGTATCGTCGATGCCAAGCCGGGCGTGGTGCTCCTGAACGTGCTGTCGTCCACGCACGAGTGGTGCCTCGAAGTGGCCGCCCAAGTCAAGCAGCGCACCGGCGCGGCCACCGTCTTCCTTGGCTTCCATCCCTCCGTGTCCGCCGAGAGCGTGGTGCAGAATGAGGGCGTGGATTACGTGATCCAGGGCGAGGCCGAGGGCGTCGTCAACCCCCTGCTCGACGCGCTCGCGGACGGCCGCGAACCGAGCGACGTGGGCAACCTGCTCTACCGCAAGAACGGCGACGTCGTGCAGACGCGCCGCGCGGAGCCGGTGGATCTCGACGCGCTGCCCCTGCCGGACAAGGACCTGTTCGCGCCGTACGTGTCGCACGCGTATAGCTACATGGCCATGGTCAGCCGCGGCTGCCCGTACCTGTGCACCTTCTGCGAAGAGACGTGCAGCAAGAAGCTCTACGGCAGCGGCTACTACCGGCGCAAGAGCGTGGACACGGTCCTGCGCGAGTTGGCCGAGGGCAAGCGCCGGTACCAATACAAGGAAGTCATCTTCAAGGACTCGTACCTCGCAGTGAATCGCGAATGGACGGAGGAACTGATCGCGCGCTACAAGGCCGAGATCGGCGTGCCGTTCAAATGCTTCTGCACGATCCTCGGCTTCGACCGCGACATGGCGCGCCTGCTCAAGGGCGGCGGGTGCTACGGCATCGAGTTCGGCTTCCAAACGTGGAACGACCGCATCCGCCGCGAGGTGCTGAACCGGCGGGAGACCGCGGAGCAGGCGGTGGCCGCGTTCGAGGCCTGCGCGGAGGAGAAGCTCTGGTACGACGTGGACCACATGTTCGGCCTGCCCACGGAAACCGAGCAAGACCACATCGAGGGTGCGCTGCGCTACCGCGAGTTGCGGTACATGAACCGCGTGAAGGTGCACCACCTCCTATACTTGCCGACCGCGGACATCATCGAGCACGGCATCGCCGCGGGCGCGCTGCCCGCAGACGCGCACGAGCGCCTCGCGGCCGGCTGGGAGAGCGACTTCTACGACGCGCAGGTGGGCAGCGAAGAGGAGCGCAAGGCCATCGCCGGCTATGCCGCGCTCTACAAGCTGCTGCCGATCATGCCCCGGTGGCTCGTGCGTTGGTTCACGCGGAACGGCCGCGTGCGCTGGTTGCGCCACATCCCGTCCCCGCTCATGGCCCTGCTCCAGGCGCTCAACGCGCTCCGCACCGGCGACTTGCGCTTCCGCGCGTACCTGAGCTTCTACCCCCGCAAGGTCTGGCTCGGCCTCCGCAGGCGGTAGGCCTCGGAGGAGATATGAAGGACAGGCGGTGAAGGAGATGAGGCTCGTAGTAGGGCGATTCATCGCCCGTGGCTACAGACGCAGAGACGGGCGATGAATCGCCCTACAAACAGCCTGCCGGCGGCGCGGCGTATCCTTTCTTGCAACGAAGCATCTCAACTCTTGGCACGGCGAGATTCTTCAACCTTCCGACGGCCGCCACCAACCATTAACCATTCCGAACAGACCGCCGAAGGGCGGGACTCCAAACTCCGAGGCGCCCCAATGATCCGCGAACACAAGAGCGACGACTGGCAAGAATACGTGGTGGACTGGAAAGGCGACCCGCACGCGGTCATGGAGCCGCTGGAGCGCGAGATCCAGATCGTGGATGACGCGCTCGCGGCGCTCGTGGACGCGGGCATGCTCGCGCATACGCAATACGACCACGAGATGTTCCTCGCACACCGCGAGGCGGTCAAGGCGAACTTCGAGATCCCCTGGACCGGCATCAGCCCGCGCATGCAGCGCTTGCTCTACGCGATCAACGCGATCATGCAGCCCAACGTGATGCTCGCCGCGGGCATCTTCTGCGGCAACACGTTAATCTCCAATGCCGGCGCGGCCATCGGGCCCGGCGCCTGCTACCAGGCCGAGAAGTTGGTGGGCATCGAGATCAAGCCGGAGGAGGCCGGCCGCGCGCGGCGTAACGTCGCGACCATCGACCCCGAGGGCCAGTGCGAGATTCTGGGCATGGACGCGGTCGAGTGGATCGCGGGGTTCGACGGCAACATCGACCTGCTCTACATCGACGCGGACGGTGCGTATCTCCAGATCGTGCAGGAAGCCGCCAAGCGCGCGCTGCGGCCCGGCAGCCTCGTTGTGGCCCACAACTCGATCAATCTCGCCCACCAGATCGCCGACTTCCTCGAATACGTGCGCCACGATGCCCACTTCAGCGAGAGCATGAACATCCATATCGACGACCAGGGCATCGAGGTGTCCATGTGGCAGGGCTGATGATTGTAGCCGAAGCCGCCAGGCTTCGGGCTCTGTTGGCATGGCCCCCCGAACTCTGGCGAGTTCGGCTACGTGCGCTCACGGCTCCACGCGTACCCAAACGCGATCCACGTACATCGTGCAGTTGTTCGTGTTCGGGCAGAAGCCGATGGTCTGGATGCGGTGCACGCCGTCGTCGCCGAAGGGCAGGCCGGTCGCGGTCTGGTCGCCGACCGTGAGGTCAAACGTCGCGGCCTTGAGGTCCGCGTCGATGGCCACGTCGACCCACTCGTCCCGCGGCACGGTCATGCCCTGGATGGGGTTCCGCTTCTTGTGGTAGTAGCTCACCACGCCGTTGGGGTAGAAACGCACGTTGAACGCGCGGCGATCGTACTGGTCCGGCGCGTTGTCGTACGCGTCGATGTCCACGCAATACTTGTTCGTGGACGGCACGTAGATGCGCGCCTTGACTTGGATGCGGCCCTTCTCCGTATCGGCCGCGTCCTGGGGGGACAGCTTCACCCAGGCACGTCCGCCGGCTCTGGATTTCTCGTCGCGGCGTTCGGCCTTGAGGTAGTGGTTCTTGCCGGCTTTGCCGCTGCCAATGGGATCGTCGCAGAGCACCTGCACGCGGTCGGGGCTGCCCTCGGCGATGTGCCAGCCGCTGCCGTCGCCGCCGGGCGCGGGGTCGAGGTCGTCGTCGGTCGGAGTGACGCCGGCCTTCACGGACTGGAAGTCGTCGTCGATCGCGACGAATGGCTTGCGGTCGCGATTCTTCTTCGGAATGCCGCCGAACTTGCTCACGTCCGGCCGCACGGGATCGGGTTGATACGGCACGAATTGGAACGCGTAGAGGTCCGCATCGCGCAGCACGAACCGCAGCCGCACCGGCTTGCCCGCTAGCGCGCGCACGTCGCCGCCCGCGTACCGCCAGCACACGCGGTAGCGCAAGCTGTCGCAGAAGATCTCCGGGCACTCTTCGAGTGCGTATCCGTCGATGGGCTTGCCGTCCGCGTCCTGGATTTCGACCTGGATACTGCCCGCGGCCGAGGTGGACGCGTTGAGCACCAAATTGCCGCCCTCGAAGACGAGGGGCTTGGTCACGATCTCACCGCCGCTGAACGGCGCGTACGCGGACACGAACCCGTCGACCCTCACCGTGTAGCGCCGCACGCTCGTATACGTGCCCTCCCAATAGCCTTCGGTTGCGTAGAGCGAGATCTCGTCCGGCGCGGCGGGCAGGTGCGAGCGCGTCTCGACCATGCCCCAGAAGACGAAGTTGTCGCCGTAGACCCACGAGTCTTTCTGCATGGGTCCGGGCCGAATGAACGCCTCGGCCCAGCGCTTGAAGCGCAGGCCGTCGCGGCTCGTCATGAAGACCGCGTCGGTCACGGTCGTGCCGTAGCGCCGGCTCGACTTGGCGCGCACCAAGCGCACCTCCTGGCCTGGGAGGTCAAGCATGGGGTCGGACCAGCCGCGATCGTTGTACCGCATGGGAAAGCCCATGAAGATGTGCGGCGCGCGGTAGTAGGGCTGGACCTGATTCGTGTAGAGCGCCTGCACCGGCGCGCCGGGGTACTCCAGCCACTGCGGCTTGGGGAAGTGGAGGATGTCCTTGGACACCGCGGTCATGATGCCGCGCACGCCGGCGTTGAAGTGCCGGTGGTACTCGCGGTATTCCTCGCGCACCGGATCCCAAAACGCGAGATTCTGCGAGTCGAACGCGCCGAAGGTTTGGATCGGCTTGTCGCTCATGAGCGAGAAGTGGAGCCCGTCGCCTGACTTGAGCACATACATGCCGCGAGGCTTCTGGCCAATCGTAATGATCTTGTACTTCTCGTCCGGCGGGCAGTTGGGGTTCGTGTCGATGAACGTCGCGGTGTGCGCGGGGTCGCCGCCGACCTCGGCGATGAGCGCGGTATCGACCACGATGTTGTTGGCCTTAGATCCCTCGAACTCGATGATGCCCAGCTCCGGCTTGCGCCAGTGGATGCCGTCGTCACTCTCCGCGTAGCACAGCACCCAGGGGTGCGTCTTGCGCGCCTGGGCCGGCTTGCCGCCGTGCTCGTAGTGGCCCCCGCGGTAGTACATCTTGTAGAGGTCGCCGTCCTTGAACACGGATTGGTACCCGCTCGCGTTGCCGCCCCAGGGCTCGTCCGTGCGCAACACGATCTCCTTGCGCTCCGGCCGGTGCAACTGAAGCCGAGCGCCGCCGGCCATCGACTCGATCAGATACTCATCGACGAACAGCTCCAGGCGCGAGCCGATGCGGATCGGACCGTCTGGGGCCGCGGCGACGATCGAACAGACGGAAGCCAGCACGAGGAAGGCGGCGGCTGTGTTCATGGCGAAGCTCCTGGAGTTGTGTGACGTCGACCATGCCCGGCGCGCGGTCGGCATCGCCGGCGGCGTGTGTGCCGGTAGCGTAATCTCGCCGCGACGCGAAGTCAATGCGTCCTGCTGGACGAGCGGGCCGTTTGTAGTAGGGCGATTTATCGCCCGTTGCTTCGAGGTGCAGAGACGGGCGATGAATCGCCCTACTACGAGCCTGCGGCGTCTGCCGTTAGGGCCCGCAATTCCCATGGTGAAACTCCTGGCTCTCTCGTGTTGACTCACCCATGCGCGCACCTATAATGATGCCCGACGAATGAACGGCCCAGCAACGCCTGTGTGGAGGATCTGACCATGGAGCGCGTGAACGAGCACGATTTGGAGTACCGCGACGGCGATTCCGGCGTGAAGTATCTCTTCCGCGGGCCGTACACCGACTGGGGAGTGCTGAAGTTTCTGCCCGGCCAAGAGCTGGGCCAACACAAGCACGAGCGCATCGAAGAGACCTTCTACTTCGTCAAGGGCGAGCCGAAGATGATCGTGAACGGCGAGGAGTACCGCGTACGCCAGGGCGACGCGTTCCGTATGGAGGTGGGCGACGTGCACAACATCGTCAACGACACCGACGCGGCCATCGAGGCCGTGTTCATCAAGAGCGCGTACGACCCCAAGGACAAGGTGAACGTCGAATGAGGCCCATGACGCGCGACGAGGTGCGGGACGTGGACCGCCGCGCGATCGAGGAGTTCGGCATCCCGGGCCTCGTGCTCATGGAGAACGCCGGCCGCGGCGCGGCCGACATCGCGCAGGCCATGCTCTCGGGCATCGACGCCTCGCGCATCGCGATTCTTTGCGGCAAGGGCAACAACGGCGGCGACGGCTTCGTCATGGCGCGGCATCTGCGCAACCGCGGCTTCCCAGTCGAGACGTTCTACACCGGCAAGGCCGACGCCGCGGGCGACGGCGACGCCGCGATGAACCTGCGCATCGTGCAGAAGATAGGGCTGCCCCTGGAGGAGGTGCTCACGGCCGACGACGCGGCCGCGCTGGGCGAACGGTTCGACCTCTACGACCTCATCATCGACGCGCTGCTCGGCACGGGCCTCACCGGCGAACCCCGGGAGCCGGCGCGCACGCTCATCGAGGCCGTCAACGCGTCGGGCAATCTCGTGCTCGCGGTGGACATCCCTTCCGGCCTGGACTGCGACACCGGCGAGCCGCTCGGCGTCGCCGTGAACGCGACGCGGACCGCGACGTTCGCCGCGAACAAGGTGGGCTTCACCAAGCCGCAAGCGCGGGCCTACTGCGGCAGGGTCACGGTCGTGGACATTGGCTGCCCGCGGTGCTTGGTGGAGTGAGGGGATCCTTCAGATCCGTCAGATCCGTCGGATCTGTCAGATCAAGCATCTTCCTGGGTTTGTCCCGCCGTCCGCCGGATGGCGGACGGCTGCGGCTACGATCGGTACAGCCCCCACTCCCGGATATAGGCTTCCACGGCCTCGGGCACCCATGCGCGGATCGGCTCTCCCTCGCGCACGCGCCGGCGGATCTCCGTCGACGAGACGTCCATGAGCGGCGCGGGCACGCGCCGGGCGCAAATGGCTTGCGCGCGTTCTTGGCCAATGGCCTGGGTCAGAGCGGCCGGAGGATCGAGCGGGCTCCCAGGCCGCGCGACGACCGCGAAGCGGCACAAGTCCACGAGCCTGTCGACTTGGTACCAGGAGTCGAGTTCTTGGAGCATGTCCGCGCCGATGAGGAAGAAGGGCGGCTCGACGAGGCTGTAGCGCTCCGTGACCGCGGCGACGGTGTCGATGGAGTAGGATGGCCCCCCGCGGCGGATGTCGATGTCGGCCACCTCCCAGCCCTCGTGGCCTTGCGCGGCCAACTCGCACATGCACAGGCGATGCTCGGCCGGCGCGAGTTCGGCCGCGCCCTTGTGCGGCGGCACCGCGGCCGGCACGAGCAGAAGCCGGTCAAGAGCGAGTGCGCGGAACGCAGCCTCGGCGACCGCGACGTGCGCGCGGTGGATGGGGTTGAACGTGCCGCCGAAGATCGCCAGTCGCATGCTGTTCCCTGAGTCAAAGCCGCGGTTTGAGGCGGTGGATAGGCCCCATGCCGCGCATTGTAGCGCTTCGAACGGTGTTTTCAAATGCCGGCCGTGGCGCGGCGGCAAGCGGGAGAGTCGCCGAGATTCTTGAGGGCGGATGTTGTTACACTATGTCCCGTAGTGACTCCGCCGCAAGGCCGCATCGAGGAAACCACGCCATGCCATGCACAAGACGAACATTCCTGCATCAGGTGGCCGGCGCCACCGCGATGGCGGCCGCACGCACGGCCCTCGCCGGCGACGCGGCCTCGCGCAAGCCCAACATCGTGTACATCATGTCCGATGAGTTGGGGTATTTCGAACTCTCCTGCATGGGTCACCCGCACCTCGCGACCCCGCACGTGGACCGCATGGCCGCGGAGGGTGTGCGGTTCACGCAGGCGCTCGCCGGATCGCCCTTGTGCGCGCCGACGCGGTGTTGCCTCATGACCGGGAAGCATTCGGGCCACACGTCCGTCCGGCGCAACGATGGCGGCACGCCCATGCGCGCGGGCGAGCCCACGATCGCGTCCGTGCTGAAGCAGGCCGGCTACGCCACCGGCGGATTCGGCAAGTGGGGGTGCGGCGGACGCGGGTCCGAGGGCGTGCCGGAGACACACGGCTTCGACGTATTCCTCGGCTACTACGACCAAGTCCACGCGCATTCGTACTACACGCCCTACCTCATCCGCAACAGCGAGGAAGTCCCCCTGCCCGGCAACCACGGACTCAGCCAGGGAAAGACGTACTCGCATTACGTCATCATGGACGAGGCGAAGAAGTTCATCCGCGCAAACCAGGACCGCCCGTTCTTCTGCTATCTTCCCATCACCCCGCCGCACGGCATCTTCGACATCCCCGACGACGACCCCGCGTGGGCCTTGTTCAAGGACAAGCCGTGGCCGCTTCCCGCGCGGCGCTACGCGGCGATGGTGAGCATGGTCGACCGAAAGGTCGGCGAGATTCTCGCACTGCTCAAGGCGCTCGGCCTCGACCGCGACACGATCGTCTTCTTCTGCGGCGACAACGGGGGCATGGACTACTTCGCGAGCCAGGACCACCCGCGCGGGTTCCACGCGCCGAACGTGAACCCCCGGACCGGCCAGGCGTTCCGCGGGCAGAAAGGCCAGTTGTACGAAGGCGGCCTCCGCATCCCCATGATCGCGCGCTGGCCGGGCCACATCGCGCCCGGCCGCGTCAGCGATTTCCTCTGGTATTTCCCGGACGTGCTGCCCACCGCGGCCGAACTCGCGGGCACGGCCCCGCCCGCGGACATCGACGGCGTCTCTATCCTGCCCGAACTCGTCGGCGCCCGCGCGGCTGGGCGGGCACAACAGCAGCACGAGTTCCTCTACTGGGAGCTGGGCGGCCAGACCGCGGTGCGCATGGGCCAGTGGAAGGCGATCCAGCCGCGCAAGAACCGGCCCTGGGAGCTGTACGATCTCTCCACCGACCTGAGCGAACGTGGCAACGTCGCGCAGGCCCATCCGCAGGTGCTCGCCAAGATGCAGGCCTTCGCCCGGGAGTCGCACCAGCCCGCGCGGCCCGGGCGATACGCCAACCGCGCGCTGGAGAACAAGGACCGCCGCGCCAAGTTCGGCGACGTGCGGCCGCCGGCAGCCAAGCCGCGCCACTGGCCCACCGAAGGACTCATCCCCGCCAAGGAGTGCAAACTCATCTACGTCAACAGCGAGTCCCGATACAACGGCAAACTCGCGCGCAACGCCATCGACGGCGACCCGCGCACGCATTGGCACACGCAGTTCCGCGACGCCACGCCCGCGCATCAGCACGAACTCGTCATCGACCTCGGCGCGGAGCGCGAGATTCGCGGCTTCCGGTATCTCGCGCGGCAGGACCGGGGCTGGAACGGCGCGTTCAAGGATTGCGAATTCTACGTCGCCAACACGCCGGACGGATTCGACAAGCCGGTCGTGAAGGCGACGTTCCGCAAGACCCGGGAGGCGCAGGATGTCCAGTGCCCGCCGGTCCGCGGCCGCTACGTCAAAGTGCGCGTGCGTTCGGAGGTCAACTCCGGCCCCTGGGCGTCCGCGGCGGAGATTGGCGTCATCGGGGAGTAGACGGAAGGGGGGGCTCCCATGATGGGCTTGGCTGGGCGCCTTGAACTGCCCATCCCGTTGCCATATCTTGGGGTTCTCCGGTTTCACCAACGACCCACTTGGGAACGCACGGCCACCATGCCAAACCGCCGCATCTCACGCCGGAACTTCGTCAAGGCCGCATCCGCGTCGGCCGCGGGCCTCGCACTGGGCGCGTCGACGACCACCTCCGGCATGCAATACCGCCGGCTCGGCCGCACCGGGCTTATGGTGAGCGAACTGGGCATCGGATGCTCGCCCCACGGCCAGCGCAAGAAGTTTAGGCCGTACTGCGAGGCCATGCCCGAAGTCATCCGGCGCGGCCTCGACTTGGGCATCAACGTCATCGACACCGGCCCCAGCTACCGCACGCAGCCCATGGTCGGCGCCGCGCTCAAGGGCGTCAAGCGCGGCTCGTTCATCCTCTGCACCAAGTCCGAGCAAGTGCGCAAGGGCAAAATCATCGCCGAACTCGAGCAGAGCCTGCGCGAGCTTCAGATGGACCACGTGGACGTGCTGCACGAGCATGCGCACTACAAGTCGATCGTCGGCGCGTACGGCCGGCTTGAGTTCGTCGAGGCCTGCGAGCAACTCAAGAAGCAGGGCAAAGTGCGCTTCTTCGGCGTCGCGGGCCACAATCCCGACGTGCTCGCCGAGTACGTCCGCACCGGCCACTTCGACACGGTCATGGCGCCGTTCAACTACCTCCCCCGCGGGCCCGCGCGAGAGTTGTTTCCGCTCGCGCAGCGCCTCGACGTGGGCGTGTTCGCGATCAAACCGCTCACCGGCAACTACAAGCCGTGGGAGCGGCCGGCCGGCTCGAACAAGAAACTCGACGCCCTGGCCAAGAAATACCAGGCCGCGGACTACTTCGAAGCCGGGCTCAAGTTTGTCTTGTCCAACGCCAACGTGTCCTGTGCAGTGTGCGGCATGGAGCGCGTGGTCGAGGTCGAGGAGAACGCAGCCATGGCCGGGAAACGCTTCGCGCAGCGCGACCACGACGCGATGAAGGCGTACGCTGCGGCCGTGGGCGGAGAGTACTGCCGCCTGTGCGAGGCGTGTCTGCCGTGCCCCCGCGGCGTGGCGATCCCCGACGTGCAGCGTTTCCACATGTACCATGACAACTACGGCCACTACGAGCGCGCCAAGCGGCTCTACGCCGAACTGCTCCCAGAGCAACGCGCGGACCGCTGCAACGGCTGCGGCGAATGCGAGCAGCGCTGCCCCAACGGCCTGCCGATCCGCGCCAAGCTCGAAGCCGCGCACCGGACGCTGGCATGAAACGCGGAGCGGAAGGCCTTCGCCTTCCGATACTGCCGTAGGCGCTTGGCGGCCGAGGATCGACAACATGTTGTCGATGTCGCGGCTTACTCTTAGTCCTACTCTTAGTCTTACTCCTCCGTGTCGTGCGGTTAGAGTAGGACTAAGAGTAAGACAAAGAGTAGGAGCGGGAACTGCGGCACGGCCGTCCCTTTCTCGCATCTCTTTTTGCAGGAAGGCGTAGGTTCTTTCAAC
>JAJRTI010000828.1 GCA_024278415.1 Planctomycetota bacterium
GAAACCCGGCCTCCAAGTGCCTGTGGGCGAAGCAGCCATCAATCCCGTGCCGCGCCAAATGATTCGACAGGCGGTGCGCGAAGTCACCGACTCCGGAGTGCGGGTCACCATCTCTGTGCCCGATGGCCAACGGCTGGCCGCGAAGACGTTCAACCCCAGGCTCGGCATCGTCGGCGGCATCTCGATCATCGGGACCACCGGGCGAGTTGAGCCCAAATCGACGGACGCGATGAAGCGCTCCCTCCTGTGCGCGCTGGACGTGGCCCGCGCTTTGGGACTGGAGCGCATTGCTCTTTGCCCGGGCAACATCGGCGCGAGGGCCGCGGTCGATCATCTGGGCTTGAGCCGCGACGCGGTCGTGCAAACGAGCAATTTCGTGGGCTTCATGTTGCGCGAGGCCGCGGCGCGGGGCTTCTCGCAGATACTGCTTGCCGGCCACCCGGGAAAGCTTGTGAAGCTCACGGCAAGGCACTTCGACACGCACTCCGCGCGGTCGCCTTCGGCCCTTCCCATTGTGGCCCACGCAATTCGCGCGGCCGGCGCTGACGCCGGCGTTCTGCGACGGATCGACGCCACCGAAACCGTCGAGGGCGCCATTCAGGCTCTGGACAGCCCATTCGTGAGGCGCGTGTTCGACGCGCTCTCGGAGCGAATCGCCGCTGCCGCCGAACAACACATCGACGCCGCCGCGCACGTCGCGGTTGTGCTCTGCGCCATGGACGGCCGGCCGATCGCATGGTCGGCCCGCGCGGCTCAGTGGCGGGAGGCTTGCCGTGGGTGAAGTACGGATCATCGGATGCGGCCCAGGCGGCCGGGATTGGCTGACCGACGCAGCGCGCGCGGCCGCGCTCGGGTGCGATCTCATGGTCGGCCATGAGCGACTCCTATCGCTCTTCGACGGCTTCGCCGGCGAGACGTTCCGCCTTGAATCCAACTACGCGGAAGCGCTCCAACTCATCCAGCAAATGGCCGATATCCGGGTCGTGGGCGTGCTCGTGAGCGGCGACCCCGGCGTGCACAGCCTCGCCAAGAAGGTCATCGAGCGTGTGGGCCGCGAGCGCTGCCGCGTGTATCCCGGCATCAGCGCGGTGCAGTACGCGTTTGCCATGATCGGGTTGCCGTGGCATGACGCGATCATCGTGAGCGCTCACGCGGCGCTCGATCGGGAAGAGATCGGCCGCGCCGTGTCGATGCCCAAGGTTTGTTTTCTGACCAACGGACCTGAGGGGCCACGAGAGATCGCTGGCCTCATTGACGGCGAATTGATAGGCTCAAAGAAGATCGTCCTGTGCGAAAACGTTTCGCTCCCCAATGAAAGCGTCACGGAGGTCTCCCTCGACGAATTGAGGGAACGTCGGGCGGCAAAACTCAACGTTCTCCTGCTGATCGATAGAGAGTTGATACCGTAATGGCTGATCCACTCGGCAAGTTCTACGGGTTGGGCATCGGCCCTGGCGACCCCAAGCTCGTCACCGTACGGGCCGCGGAGATTCTGGGCTCGTGCCCGAACCTGTTCGTGCCCAAGTCTCGCCAGTCCCGCGACAGTCTCGCGCTGGAGATCGTCCACCCGTACATCACCCCTCGAACCGTTGTCCGGGAGCTGGTCTTCCCGATGACCAAAGACCCGGGGCAATTGGACGCGAGCTGGCAGAAGTCCGCCCGGGAGGTGGTGGACGTGTTGGGCCGTGGGGAGGACGCGTGTTTCATCACGCTCGGCGATGCGTTCCTCTACAGCACCTATATCTACCTCGCCCGGGCGGTAAGAGCGGCCCTGCCAGAGGTGGAGATCAAGACGGTTGCCGGGGTCACGTCCTTCAGCGCGGCGGCCGCGTTGACAAGCTTCCCGGTGGGCGAGGGCGCGGACAAGATCGCGATCCTGCCGGTGTCGGACAACGTCGGCCAACTCCGGCCCGTGCTGGAGCAGTTCGAAACCGTGGTGCTCATGAAGGTCGCGAAGAACCTGCCCAAGATCCTCGACTTGCTCAGTGAGCTTAGCCTCACGGACAACGCCGTGTTCGTGGCCAAGGCAGGGCAGGAAGGCGAACACATCGAAACCGACATCCTCAAGCTGCGCAGTGAAGACGCCAAGGTGGGCTATCTGGCGACAATTCTCGTCAATACGAAGAGGCCGCGGCCATGAAAGTTTACTTCGTCGGAGCCGGCCCAGGCGATCCCGACCTGATCACGATCAAGGGCCGGCGGCTCATCGAGCGCGCGCCGGTCTGCGTGTACGCGGGGTCGCTTGTGAGTCGCGCACACCTGACATCTCTGCCAAAGGGAGCGAACGCGTACGACTCGGCCAAGATGTCGCTCGACGAGGTCGTCGCCGTGTGCCGGGAGGCGCAGGCCGCGGGGCAAGACGTGGTTCGCCTCCACACCGGCGACCCGTCCATCTACGGCGCGATCGCGGAGCAGATCGAGGAGCTGGACAAGCTGGGCATCGAATGGGAGATCGTGCCGGGCGTCAGCTCCTTCAGCGCGGCCGCGGCCGCGGTGGGAGCGGAGCTGACCATACCGGACGTGTCGCAGACAGTCGTGCTGACCCGTGCGGCGGGCCGCACGCCAGTGCCCCACGAGCAGACCCTCGACAAGGTCGGCGCGACACGGGCGACGCTGTGCATCTTTCTCAGCGCCAAGCTCGCGGACCAAGTCTCGGCGGATCTCGTGCCGCACTATGGCGCCGATTGCCCCGTCGCCATCGTGTATAGGGCCACCTGGCCCGACGAGAAGACGGTAGAGACGACACTCGGGGAGCTGCCCGCTGCGATGCGCCGCGCCGGCATTCAGAAGACGGCCATGATCCTCGTGGGCCACGCGCTCGCGGCCAGAGGCCGCAGGTCCAAGCTCTACGACGCTTCGTTCTCGACCGCCCACCGCCGCGGCCGCGCAGTTCGCGAGGCCTGCGCGGTCGTCACGCTATCGGACGACGGCTTCCAAGTCGCGAGGAAGCTGGCTTCCGCGCTGAAGCCAAAACCCGACGTGTTCATACCGCCACCCGTGAAGACGCGCATGAAGCGCGTGCAGCGCTTTGAGTCGGGCATTGCCGCGCTGTGCGACGAACTCGTGGACACGCATCACAACTGGGTCTTCATCATGCCCACCGGCATTGTGACGCGGGCAATTGCGCCCCACGTGCAGAGCAAGTACACCGACCCCGCGGTTGTGGTGGTCGACGTGGGCGCGCGCTATGCGATCAGTCTGCTCAGCGGGCATGAAGGCGGAGCGAATGGGCTGGCCCTCAATGTGGCCAATGCCATTGGAGCGGAGCCGGTCGTCACGACCACGACGGAGGCGATCAAGAACCTCATCGTCGGCATAGGCTGCCGCAAGGGCGCGGCGGCACAGACCATTGTGGACTCGGTTCTGAACTCGCTCGAATCGATAGGCCGCGCGGTGACTGACGTCCGCCTGCTGGCCACCGCGGACGTCAAGGCCGGCGAGCGCGGCCTCCTCGACGCCGCGCAGCAGCTCGACCTGCCGCTGCGCATCATCAGCTCCGACGAAATCCGACACTGCGCGAAGTCCTTTGACAAGTCGGCCCGCGTCCAGGCCCGCGTCGGCATCCCCGGCGTCTGCGAGCCCGCCGCGCTGCTGGCAGGGAGGAAGACACGATTAGTCCTGCCGAAAACGAAGTTCAAAACCGTGACCGTGGCCATCGCCGAGGAAAGCTGTACGTAGTCGGCTTCGGCCCCGGCAGCCCAGAGGACCGAACCCGGCGCGCGGAGCGCGCGATCCGCGAGGCCGACGTCGTGGTGGGCTACACCACCTACGTCCGGCTGATCGACGACCTTGTGACCGACAAGGAGACCCTCGCCACCGGCATGAC
>JAJRTI010000829.1 GCA_024278415.1 Planctomycetota bacterium
AGGCCAGCTAAAGCTGGCCAAGGAGTGCGCGGTTGCTCATGCGCCGTAGATTTCGCGGGCGAAGTGATCCTTAAGTGAATGGCATTGGGCGCGGCCCACTACCCGGATATGTGCACGTAATTGCGGGACGGGACACTAGGTCCACAGAGCCCCGCAAGGGGCGACAGTACCGTGTGAACGTGGCAGACTGTCGCCTCTACGAGGCTTTGACGTTGTTGCCTGTTGCTTACCCAAGGCTCACGCCTTGGGCTATTCACTGTCGCCCGGTTGGGGCTTCCGAAGGCCATCCAGCGCTTAAGTCAGCGCCATCGGGGCTTCCCCCGTGTCCGCGGGACGACAGCCTGGATATCTGGGGACTGACATCTGGGCACGCCTTATCCAGTTCTGAACCATTGAAGCCGGGAGGGCTTGGCTGCGCACTTGGCTTTCGGTTTCCGGCCGGGATTGCGAGGAGCCAAGGCCTGCCGCAAGCAGCTTCTCCAATCCGCCGTGCGGCGGACACGAACTCAGGCGAATTCAATGGCCGGGCCGGTGCACTCGTGACGACGAACCAGATCCGCCGCTGTGTCACCTGTCTGCGGCGACACCTGTCTGCGTCGCAGACGCGACAAGCAAGCGTACAGGCAGGCATGATGCGGGATTCCAGGCAGGGCCAATCACGCGTGTCTAGGCATGCGGACAGGTTAACTCGCCTCTGTGGCCTCGTCAAGACATTTAATGCGTCTGGGTGTCCCCAGTATCGTGCGGCCCCGCCGCCTTGGGCCCAAGGTTGGAGACTGGCTGCGGGGATCACTCCTGCTGGACCGCGCCATCCAGATCCTCGGCGTCTCGGATGAGAGACTGAACTCTTCTCCCGTCATCGCGGAGGTTCCTTGCCCTCTTCCGGAGCACTGTCAGGACCGTCTTGTCTGCGTAGACTTCGACGAGATGCCGCGTCACACAGATGAAGGTCGCTGGCGCGGTGCTCTCGTTCTGGGAGACTTCTGTCAACTGCCGGTGCGCGGCTTCGAGGACATCCAGCGAGGTGCAGAGCTTCAGCGCGTGCCCCACGCCTCCGGCCGCGCTGAGGCACACGGCTTCGTCTTCCTGGCGATCGGCGATCACGCTGCATAGGAGCTGGATCGCCTTACCAAGTGCAGGCTCAAGTGGATTCTCAAGTCCGCGCTTCCGCGCAGCTTGAGCGGCGAGCGCTGTTCCCATCTTCTTCTGGTCGCTTCTGAAGGCGACATCCTTCATGTAGAACTTCCAGCTCGGTGCGTGGACCACGTCAACCATGCAACGCGCAGCGCATGCACGCACGAACCAATCGTCCTCCTTGTTGCGAACCAACTGACGACAGACCGACATGATCTGCTCGACGTTCGCCTCCGACCACCGCTTCCGGTGCTCAGTGCCCACCCAGTTCAGGATTCGCTCTCGCCAGAGAACGCCGCGGCTTCGGTCGGCAGCCTCAGCAAGCAGCATCTTGAGGAACTCGTCGCGGTCAGTCTTGGCTTCCGCGAAGTACAGCGCCATCACGAAGTACATGCCGAAGGACCGCCACTTCGCCCGCGGGTTCTCTGCCTGCCACGTGTCGCAGCCCTGTCGGGCCAACGTGGTCAGGCTCTCGGCGTCCAGCCTCTTGAGGAACAGGCCGCCTGCCTCCTCCCCTTGCGTCTTCATGATGCCCAGCCACTGCTGGTACAGGCCGGCTTCCTTGGCGAAGGCGCTCGTGACCACGACAGCGGCTACGCAGACTGATAGGGCTACGGTTTTATTGCTACGGCACATCATTGAGCGTTCCTCCTAGATCGGGCTGATAGATATCTTGCTTCTGGGCACGGGTCTCCCACTGCGTACCGCGGCACCTCGATTCATGCGCGCACTGGGTCGCCGGCAAAAGGCTGTCCTGCCAGTCGAAGGGCAACCCATCGAAGTCGTTGTGCTCATGCGTGTAATTGATGACGCTATAGTGCGTTGATCCACCGACCATCATGCCCCAAAGTTCCAACCCGGTGCTCTCGTATACAGCTTCCACAAGCCCATCGCATCGCAGCTTCGTGAGGTTGCCAATGGTGCCATTCCACGGGTCGGGCTCTCCCGCATTCAGCATGACGTATTGGATGGCGCTTCCCCGGTTGAAGATGTTGTCTGCTGTGCGCAGGACCTTCAAGCGATCGGTGTAACTCAGCCCCGAGGTTCTGTACGTCCCCCAGTACTTGCTCGTGCCAGGCAGGAATGTAGATAGGTCTGTGGTCACCGGCTTGTTGTCACTTTCCTGCATCTCAAGCACCATGTAATTCGTGGCATCATCGAAATCTGACTTGGTGCAGTTGCCCAGGAAGAACCCCACGAGTCCGGCGTGGCCGCGAGCGGTCACGCCCCACAAGGCCATCTCACGGTAGACCCCGTTCCCGAGATTAATCATCACGACCGTCGCCTTCACGGTGTCGGAAACCGAGGAATTTCCTTTGCTCCAGGAGAGCACTGCGGTCACGTCCCTCTCGGAACTGCTGGCGGCGACGCCCTCCAGCCACAGCGTGCCGGGCACGGTCTCACCATTATCGATGTTCCACTCCAAGTCCGTCACTTTCGTGCCCTTCGTGGCGTCCGTCCACACCACGATCTTGGAACTACCAGAGGGAAACGAAAGGCTGACTGTGCCGGCCGTAGGATTCGGGTTGAGAGCCAGATCAATGCGAGCCAGGTTGTCTTCGCCAGCAATAGTGACGGTGCTGCCCTGCTCCGACAGGTCAGGCACCGGCGTGCCGTTCGCTCCGCCATCGTTGTCGTCGTCATCCCAGTTCACCAGAAGGTAAGCGCCTTCGCTCTCCTCGATGCCGTCGGCCACAGGTGAGGAGGGGAGGCGTGCGTTGTCCATGCCGATATCGAGTTCGCTCCCCCCAGGGTAGATGTCCAAGTCGGCCTCGGCAACCGTGATTTCGACCTGGTTGGACTTGGCCGTGGAACTACCAATGGTGTACTCCGCCCAGAGATTTGCGACACCCAAACTGCTGGTGTTGAACACAGTCGTCCAGTCATCCGAGGCGAAGTTCCCCACGCTGGATCCCCCCTCCCAACTCAGCGTGCCGCCGGGCGAGCCCGATGGCTCGTGTACAGCCTCGAAGGCGATGCCGGAGTTCTTCTCTGTGATCACCTTGGAGTTGCTGGGGTTGCTGATGTCCACCGCGAACGTATCGAATGGCTTCTGCTCCGATGAGGTCTTCTTCTCGTCGTCATCGTAGTGGATGAAGGCCTTGGCCTTGTATTGCCCGACCTGCCCGGCCTGGCCTTGCGGGAGTTTTGCCGTGCCCGTCTCGCCGTTGAACGTCGCCGTCAACAGCTCCGTGTCGTTCGGGTCCGCGGTCGGGTACACTTCCACCTTGCCGCCGCTCGTATCCGTGTAGGTCGAGGGCACGATCTTGAGATTGAAGGTCACGTCGTTGGCCAGCGTGCCCGTCCAGGGAGAGGCCGAGACTGGGTTCTCTAGCCCCACCCACTCGGGCGACACGGAGTCGATGACCACGCCGTAGAGCTTGGCCTTCTTGCTATCCGCGGCCGGCAGATACTCCCCTTCCGCAATGTCCACGGTCATGTAGTATTCCTCGCCCGCCAACGCGTCGGTAGTGACCACCCAGGTCTCCTGGAGCTTGCCATCTTCGTCCAGACAGCCATTGATGGACGTTTCGCCCGGGCGGCCACCGAGGTGCGCCTTGGCACCATCCGCATCCCCCCCGCCACTCGTGTGAATCTGCACCTCGTATAGCAGGTCGTGAGCCCATTGCGTGTCGTACTGATTCCCGTACTTCGCCTTGAACACCGCCTTGAAGGTCAGCGTGTGCGATTTCTTGGCCGGGAGCCACTGATCGGCTGTCGGATCGGTCGCCACGAACATGGGCTTGTACACGCCGCCATTGAACTTCGCGGTGAAGCCGTCGCCCGGCGGGCCTGCGGCACCTTTGAATTTACCTGAGACCGCCACCGTGTAGTCGCAGTCGTCAGAGCTAAAGGTCGTGAATGACGCCGTGAGGTGGCCGTTCATCTCCGCTGCGCCAGGAGGGCCGAACCATTTTACGCTCTTCACGTCAATCTCCTTGCCCGGCGGAGCTTGGATCGTGTACTCCTGAACGCCGACTTTGTTGACGACGTGGCAGTTGCTCTGGGTCTTGTCCTCGGTTGCAGACACAGTGAGAGAGAATTGCTCATTGGCTTCAAGCGCCATTGCGTCGGACGCCAGGACGGCGAGCACAACCATCACAATCGCTACACAAAGCGTATGTCTTGTCCCGTCCATGTTAGCATGCTCCTTTCAAGGGGAACAGGATGGAACGAATCGTCTGCCATGAGTTTGTAGGCATGTGAATGCCTTGTCGTCAGGGGGCACGATGCGGTCCGTCCGCCTTGCGGCGGACGGCTTCCGCATCGCGTCCCCGGGCGCTTACTTGCGTTTCCGGGGTTTGGCCTTGCTCTTGCCCTCCATGGCTTTGCGGCCGTCGACATTCTTGAGGCCGAAGCGCTCGATGTACTCGATTCGCAGCTCGGCGCGTCGGCGGACTTGGCTTTGGGGGTAGAGCTTCATGAACTTCTTCAACTCGATGTAGGACTGCTTGTAGTTGCGAAGCTTCTCCCAGTACACCTCGGCAAGCCAGTACTGGGCGAGGTCGCTGTTGTGGCCCTGGGGTTGTCGCTTCACCGCCTCGCGCAGCCATCGGATGCACTCGTCGTAGTCCTCGCCGGCGATCGCGCAATGCTCGCCAATTTCGATGCAGGCCCAGGGCACGAAGCCGGATTCGGGGTACGTGGCGAGAAGTTGCTTGTAGCATTGCGTGGCTTGCGCATACTTGCGGAGGTTCTCGTAGGCCGAGGCCTTGTAGAAGAGCGCCTTGTGCGCGTGCTTGGCGCGGGGCCAGCGCCGGAGCACGTCGTCGAACGCGGCGATGGCGGCGCGATAGTCCCCGTCTCTCTGGAGTTCGAATCCTTCCAGAAAGCGCTTCTCAGCGTCGCGGCTGAGCGCGTACCATTTGTTGTGTGTGGCGTAGTAGAGTTCAGGCTCAATGCCCTTGCAGAGTTGGCGCACGTCGTCGTATGCGATGATAGCCGCGCGCGTGTCGCCTTTGGCTATCGCTTCGTCGCCTTCCGCGGTGAGGACTTTGCAGAGGGCGATCTTGACTTGAAGGAGCCGCGCGGCGAGTTGGTCGCGCTCCGCGCCTTGCGAGGGGATGCGGTCGAGGCCTTTGACGAGGATGCGCCGGGCCATGAGCAGGCGGCCCTTGTTCGTGGGCGCGCTTTCGAGCGCGGAGTCAGCCAGGGTCAAGTGCGCGCGCAGGAGGGCCGCGTCGAAGGCCTGGGGGCGCTGCTCAGGGACTTGGGCTTGGTGCGAGTCGAACGCGGCGAGCGCGTCCATGTGGCGGCCCGCCTCGACGAGAGCGATGATGTACTGCTGGAGGTTGGGGAACCCGAAGCCGGCGTACTTGGCCTTGGCCGCTTGCGCGTACGCGTCCGCGGCTTCGGCGTAGCGTTGCTGGTCGAAGCGCAAGCTGCCGAGGAGCATCGCGGCTTCGAGGGGCACGTCGGGGTGGTAGGTGTTGGCGCGGGTGGCCGCGGTGAGGAGGTCCGCCGGGGACATGAACCAAGGGCGCGCAGCGCCCGACTTCGTGTCCCCAGACGCTTTCGCATCGCCGTCAGCCCTGTCTGGGGACACGATCCGATCTGCCGCAGACGGCAGCTTCCGGATCGCGTCCCCTGCGGCTTCCGCATCGCGTCCCCGGGCCGCGGCTATGCGTTCGAGGGCTTGGGCTTCCTGTTGCATACGGAAGCTGGCCGTGCCGCCGGTCTTGGCCGCGGTGCGCATGAGTTGGGCCGCGCGGGCGTAGTCGCCGGTGCGGATGCAACAGAGCGCGAGCTTGTCGATGAGGTGGGCGTCCTTGGGCTCCGCGGCGAACGCGGCTTCGAGGTACAGCACGGCCTTGTCGTATTGGCCGTCCATGAAGAGCTTGAGCCCGCGTGCGCGGGGATTGGGCGCGGCGTGGGCTCCTGCGCAGACAATGAGCAGCAGGAGCGCGGCAGCCGCAGAGCGGAACGCATTGACATGCGTGCTACAAACTGAGCGCGACCCCCTCGTAGCGGTACGAGTGTCTGAAGACCTCCGATCTGGACTCTCTCCCCTCTCCGCGTTCCTTTGCGTCCTCTGCGCCTTTGCGGTAGTCCTCACTTCGCTCGCCTCCTTCCCTTGCGCTTTGGAATGGCCTTGGGAGGCTTGTGGCCCTTCCAAGGGGCCTGGCCCTGCTGGATGAGTTCGATGAGCTTCGGAGCGCGGTCGCGGCCGCACACGGTGTCGGGGTACCATGTGGCGAGCAGATCGAGCGTCTCGATCGCGGCCTTCTCATCCCCCAGGCACGCGCCCTGGATGTAGCCCTTGTAGAACATGGCCTCCGACGCGTAGATCGTGCTGCGATACTCCGCGACGAGTCCGTCGCACTCCTCGATGGCCTCCTCGAACCGGTGCATGCTCGTGAGCACGCGGGCCTCGAAGAGCCAGGCCCGCGGAGCGAGCTTGTGGTCGGGGTGGCGCTTGTAGAACGCGCGGAACGCGTTGCGGGAGTCGGGCCACTTGCGCAGCCACCAGTAGCACAGGGCCACGTGGAACTCGGCCTCGACCGCGGCGTCGGTCTGAGGGAAGTTCACGACCACGGCTTGGAAGCGCCGGAACGCGGCGCGATAGTTCTTCTTTACCTCCATGTATCGCAACGCCTCGTCGAGGATCGGCCGCGCACCTTCCTCGTCCACGGCCGCGGCCTCCTTGGCGGTGAGGCACGGCCGCGCGTTGTCGTCGAACTCCTTGGCTTCCTTGTAAAGATCCGCCGCGCGCTTGAATCGTCCCCGGCGCTCCAGCCATTGCGCCCAGGTGATGCACACGCCGGCGATCTTCTTGCATAGCGTCGCGGCATCGGGGAGTGTTGTAGGCTTGGTCTGCTCGTCGCCAGTGGCCACGAGCGCGTCGCCGAGCAAGTCTCTGGCGCGTTGGAAGCGCCGCGTGCGCAGACACGCGTCTACGTGCTCCGCCCAGTAGGCGAACGGACCGTGCTCGTGCGCCTTCTCGAACTTCGCCAACGCGGCCCCCCACTTCTTGGCCTTGGTCAAGTCCTTGCCCCACTCCCCATACGCTCGCGCCAGCCCGGCGTCGATATTGAAGAGGACCGCGTCCCGGCGCTTGCTCACCTCTTCCAGTAACTGCACGCATCGCTGCCGATCCCCGCGGCGACGGCACAACTCTGCATAGTCCGACAGGAACCGCGCGGTGCGGAAAGTCTTGGGAGCTTTGGCGAGACGCTTATAGAACCGCGCGGCAGCCTCGGCTTGGCCCGTGGAGAAGTAGTGACGCCCCAGTCGCTCGCAGGCCGCGAACTGCACGAGCCCGTGGTGGTACGCATGCGCCGCGATCTCACGCAGCTCCGCCTCCTGCGCGTTGTTCACCCCGTTGAGCGTCTCGTATTTCAGATCCTCATAGCGCTTGAGGAACTTGGCGTGCCGCAGGACTGCCCGCTTGTCCTTGGGTTGGAAGGACGCCAGCTTTTCACAGGTCTTCGCCGCGTCCGTCCACTCTTGAAGCCCCTCCTGTGCTTCAGCTAGAAACCGGTATGCTTGCGGGGGGGGGGGGCGCTGTTCTGCGTCGCCTTCACGAGAAGCTCCGTCGCCCGCGCGTAGTCCTGCGCCTCGAGCTTCTCTATGCCCATGAGCACGAGGCGTTGATCCGACGGCCCCGCGGCCGCTACAAGCGTCAACCACCACACCACCGCGCCAGCGCCAAGCCGCTGTCGCCGACCACGTTTGATCGCCTGCAACACTGCTCTGTCACTCCTTCCCCAGCGAGATGTTGTCAATCGAGACAGACACTCGCATGGATTCGTGCGAGAATAGTACCTTCATGAATGGCGCGTGTCAAGGGCTCATTGGCAGGAGTTTCCCCATGCGCCAGAGACGCAACGTCTTCCTGGATGCGTGCGGCAAGCGTACGTGGCTCGCAACGGGGCGACCGCGCCTCCGACACTCCAGCGGCGACCCGACACTAGCCCACTTCCTTCAGCCGCTTGAGTAGCTTCTTCGCGGACCGATCCCACCCGAACTCTCCCGCCTTGCGCACGGCCGCGTCCGCCATGACCAGGCGTCGGTCCTCATCGCGCAGCAACTCGTCAATCGCGTCTGCGAGCG
>JAJRTI010000830.1 GCA_024278415.1 Planctomycetota bacterium
CAACTCCGGCTGCAACTCCTCCCGGCCATCAAGCGGCAGGTTTGCAATCAGCGGGCAACTCGAATGCCCCACCGCGCTGCAAAACACGTCAGGGAACTTCATCCCTAGCTTCAGCGCGCCGTACCCGCCCATGGACAGCCCCTCGATCGCACGCCCATCCCGGCTCGCCTTTGTGTGGAAGAAGCGATCGACGAAACCGATCACGTCCTGGATGATGTGCGACTCGTACGCCGGGCCGTCGACCGCGTCGCAATAGAAGCTGCGGCCGCCGTCGGGCATGACGATGATGAGCGGCAGGTCCGCCGCGTAGCGCTCGATGCTCGTGCGGCGTTGCCAGATCGTGTGGTCATCCGAAAGGCCGTGCAGGAGATACAGCACCGGATACGGCCCCGGCGCGGCCTGCCGGTCGGGCAGCAGCACGTTCATCGAGCACGCCTTTTGGATCGCGTCGCTGTGGAAATGAATGGTCGTGAACGCCATGCCGAAAGTTCCTTTCGTCGTCGAGGTTGGCCCCTTGCTGTCGTGTGGACGATCTTACCAAGCGGATCGAGGCGCGGCAAACACCCGCCCATCGCGCCGCGGCTTGCGCGGCCATGCAGGGGCGAGTATGGTGCTCTTGCCCCGCTGTTCCCCCTAACCGATCACCACGAGGACCGCTTCATGTTCTGGGCTCTGATCGCCATCTTGGTTGCGCTACCCTGTGCGCTGGCCGCCGCGCCGGATCCAAGCTTCCAGATTCGCGTCACCGATGACCCGCCCGTGCGCTTCCCCGTCAATCGCTTCAGCGTGCGGCAGACCGCCGCGATCTACTTCGCAGGCCGCCACTATGCGTACTGTGACGTCGTGCCGTGGGACAACCCGCGCCACCCGAACTCGTACAACACGTCCATCCACGCGTACTCCTCCGACGACGGCTTGCACTGGCGATACGAGCGTGAGGTGCTGCCCAAGGGCAAGCCTGGCGAATGGGACCACGGCGGCGTCGCCACTCCAAGCGCGTGTGTGGCCGGCGGCAAGATCCTGCTCGCCTACTCGGGCAGACAGCGCGCGGACGGGGGAGGCGAACGGTCGCTGGGCCTTGCCGAAGCGTCCCACCCTCTCAGCCCATTCGAGAAGAAGCGGGCGCCGATGCTCAAAGCCCAAGGCCACCTCGACGATCCCCAACTCGTCACGTGGCCGGGCGACGACGCACACGTCCTGCTCTATTTTCGTTGGGCCGCGGGCGCCAACGACTACCGCATCCAACTCGCCGAGAGCAAAGACGCCGGCAAGACGTGGAGCGATCCCGTAACCGTTCTCCAGTCTCACGATGCGATTCGAGCCATGGAGACCGTCGACGCGAAGTGGATTGACGGGCAGTTGATCTTGGCGCAGATCGAGCACTTCCACAAAGGCCCCCACAAGGTCGCGCTCTACGCGTCGCTGGACGGCCGCTCGTTTGTCCCCTGCCGCAAAAAATACATCAACGACTACCTGAAGCTGCCCATGCAGTTCGCGTTCGGCCCCAACTTGGCGTTCATTCCTGAAGCCGATGGCCGCATCGGCAAGATCGCGTTGGCGGGGTTCACCGACGCGGCCGGGCATTACACGCAGTTCGTGTATCGGCTCAGGGGCAAATGAGGCCCCCCTTCTTTCCAGTTCTTCGCTATTCTGCGTGGGTGATATGGCGCCCCTCCTCGTGCCTTCTGATGGGCCAGCCCGCGAAGGGGCGTAGGCCACGAAGACACCAGGCCGCACCAAGCAGATGCAATTCTGCATCATGTTCCTCTTCGTGCTCCTTTGTGCCTTGGTGTCTTTGTGGCCTCTGAGGCGGAGCTTCACCCCCGCGGAATCGCGAGGCCCCCCTTTTCTCGCGTCACCGAAATCACTATCATGCTCCCCTTCGTTTTATGAGGATCCCGGGGCGCAGGCTGCCGGCACACGGCCGACGCCGCGCCCAACACTTCATCGTTTGCCAACACTGGAGGAATGCCGTGAAGATTGGCGTGAGTTCGTATAGCTACAGCCGACTCGTGCGCACGGGCGAGATGTCCCAACTCGACGTGATTGCCAAGGCCAAAGAAATGGGATTCGACTCGATCGAGTTCTCGACCTTCCAATTGCCTGAGGGCGAGACGCCCATGTCCTTCGCGCCCAAGGTCAGGGACGAGTGTGCGCGCGTCGGCCTCGACGTGACCAACTACACCATTGGCGCGGACTTCCTCAACGGCTCAGACGGCGATCTCGCGGCCGAGATCGAGCGCGTGAAGGAGGAAGTGAAAGTGGCCCAAGTGCTCGGCGCACCGGGCATGCGCCACGACGCGACCCGCGGCTTCCTGCCGGACCACGTGGGCCCCAAGAGCTTCGACGCTGCGCTGCCCCGTCTCGTCGAAGGCTGCCGCGCAGTCACGGAGTTTGCCGAGGGCCTCGGCGTCAGGACCATGGTCGAGAACCACGGCTTCTTCTGCCAAGACAGCATCCGCGTGGAGAAGCTCGTGGCCGAGGTCGCGCACCCCAACTTCGGCGTGCTCATCGACATGGGCAACTTCCTTTGCGCGGACGACGACCCCGGCGAGGCCGTGGGCAGGCTGATCTCCTGCGCGTTCCACGTGCACGCGAAGGACTTCCACGTGCGCTCCGGCGACCGCGTCGATCCCGGCCCCGGCTGGATTCACACCCGCGGCGGCAACTACATCCGCGGCTCCATCATCGGCCACGGCGACGTGCCCATCGTCCAGTGCCTGCGCATCATGAAGCGCGCCAACTTCCAAGGCGTGCTCTCCATCGAGTTCGAGGGCCTCGAAGAACCCATCAAGGGCATCGAGATGGGCCTCGCAAACCTGCGCCGATTCACCGAGATGGTCGGCTAACGCACCCGTGCCCTGGCGGGCACGGCTACGACCGCCCTCGGCTTCGCCATGTTCGCGGCCGGGGGCGGTCGTGCTCCATTATGTATTTCCGTCTCACCCATCCTTCCGCCTTCGCGCTCGCCATGGTCTTGGCCGCGTGGGTCGCCGCGTGGGGCGAGCCCGCGCCTCTCCCTCGCGGCGACTGGGTTGCGCACGGCTTCCCAGCCAAGGCCCGGGACGCGCTGCGCAAACATCTGCGCGACAGCGTCGAGCGCGGGGAGGTGCCGGGCGGGTCGCTGCTGCTCATGCACAAGGGCGAAGTCATCTTCCGCGAGGGCTTCGGGTATGCGCACATCAAGCGCAAGCGCCCTTTCACGGCCGACGCGCCCTGCCGCATCGCGTCGCTGTCCAAGCCCATCATCGCCACGCTCATCGTGAAACTCGCGGCTCAGGGCACACTCGATCTCGACAAACCCATCGACGCGTATCTGCCGGTGATGGAGGCCCTCCGCCTGAAGTCAGGTGAACCTCCGGCGCACCAGCCGACGCTCCGCCAGTGCCTGAAGCACACGGCTGGTTTCCTGTCCGACTACGAGCCCGGGGGCCGGCCTTGGCTTCGGCTCAAAGGGAAGGGCCTCACGCTCGCACAGGTGGTCGAGCGCGAAGCCCACATGCCCATGGCACGCAACCCGGGCAAGCGCTTCGCCTACAGCGGCATCGGCTACGACGTCGCGGGCCGCATCGTCGAGGTCGCCACCCAGCGCGCGCTCAACAACGTGCTGCGAGACGAGATCTGCAAGCCGCTGGGCATGACGCACACGACCTACTACCCCGACGCCGCAACTCGGGCACAAATCCCCAGCTTCTACTGGTTGTGGCGGTCGGACGGCAAGTTCCGTCGCCGACTCAATCGGCCGCCAGTGCAGGAGGGACATTACATTTCGGTCGGCGGCGGGATCACGTCCACCCTCGACGACCTCGCGCGGTTCCTTTTGATGCACCAGAACGAAGGCCGCTGCAACGGAACCCCGTTCATCCCGCGGGACGCGCTGCACGAGATGTATCGCCGGCGCCGGCCGGGCCCGTACTACGGCCTGGGCTTCACGCTTGGGCCGGCCGCGGCCGACGGGCTCGCCGCGTGGATCTACCATAGCGGATCGTCCGGCACGCAACTTTGGCTCGAGCGGCGACACCACGTGATCGGCGTGTTCTTCACGCAACACCGCATGAGCGCGGGCAAGAAGATGCCGGAGTCAGAGAAGAAGATCCCCAAAGGTGCATCGTCGTGGCAGAAGCTCACGAAGAAGCGATACATAGACCCGGTGCTGGGATGGACGGCGAAGAGCAAACGGTGACACGCGGGGATGTGTGGGTCAGAGCAGCTCCAGCACGACCACGCCAATCGGCAGGATAATGCCCAGGTTCCCCATGTTCGACGCGATGAGCGCGTCGAGCGTCTCTTGCGTGTCGTGCGCCAGGTGCAGGGTGCCCCTGCGTTTGTGGCCGGCGAACACCGCGAAGAAGGAACTCATCTCCGGCACGGAGGTCACGAACCCGAGAATCCACCCCACCAGCCAAGCCGGCACGCCAATCTGCTGCACCAGTTCGCCGGCCGCCTTCCCCAGCAGATTCCCGCACACACCGATCACGACGATACCGGCAACCAAGCACGCCAGACACCCAGCCAAGCTCCCGGCCGGTCCAGCCTCACCCTCTTCCGAGTTGTCGCTCTTGCGATTCATCATGTGGTCGACCACCTTGTACACTGCAAACAGCCCGAACAAGCCGAAGGCGACAGGGAGCCCCAGAACGACGTGGGCGCACTGCAACACAATGGGAATCGCCACCGACAGAACGCCAAAGGCCAGTTCGTCGATGAACGCGCGCCGGGCCAGGTCGAGGTGTTGCCGGTAGAAGATCACCGCGGACAGGAACACGATCCAGTTGATGATGTTCGACGATGCGATGTTCCAGAACCCGGCCTCGAACACTCCCGCCCACGCGGCCGACACCACGACCACCAACTCAGGCACGCTCGTCGCGTAGCCCAGCAACTGCCCTTTCGTCTTGCTGCTCAGGCACATGCGCGTCGCCACCATGTCTAGTCCAGGCAGCAAGAGCCAGCGCACCGCCGCAACCGTGGCGCCCGCGTAGAGAGCAAGAACAAGCAGTTGTGTCGGCATGAATCACGTCTCGGATCAGAGCGACGGTAACATTTCAGCCAAGTGCCACAATCGCCGGGCTTTGGACATCACGCCCTTTGCAGGATTACGCTTCAACCAACGGAAGCGCAATCCCGAAGCCCAACGGGCTTCTGTCTTCTAGCCCAGGGTTGCGGACGCAGTCCGCTACCCTGGGTGGTGGGCGATGATCTCTCGAATTCTCTCCCCCCTTCCGCTTCTTCTG
>JAJRTI010000831.1 GCA_024278415.1 Planctomycetota bacterium
GACACCTACTGCCGCGGCTGGGGCCGCGGGTGTGACCCAGGCATTCGCGTGATCCACGAAGTGTGCCACGTCTTCGACCTGCTCCGTTGGTTCACCGGGTCCGAGGTCGAGTCCATCTACACCGTGCTCTCGCGTCACGACTACGAGATCTTCACGCTCAAGTTCGAGTCATGCTGCGTCGCGTCCATCACCAGCAGCGGCTACGTGACGACCGACCTGCCCAAGTAACGCTTAGAGCTGATCAGCGACGAGGGCACGGTGATCGTCGAGGAGTTCGTCGAACTCCGCGCATTCGGCTTCAAGGACGCGGAGCCGGTCGAGCGCTACGCCGGCCACTCGCATCCGGACAAGGAATTCAGCCACAAGCTTCTGTTCGAGAAGGTCGGCGCGGACGCGCTCTACGGCATGCGCCGGACCGCGTGGGAACTCCAGAACGTCGACAGTGGCGGCGCACCCGACCAAGCCGAGCGCGAGCGATTCCTCAAGAGCGGCCAGATGTGGAACTACATGGTCGACAAGGGCTGGCTCGCGGCGGTCGACCACTTCGCGGAGTGCATCTGCCACGGCGAGACGCCACAGAACGCTGCGGCCCGCGACGGGCTCATGGCGAGCCGCCTGGCGCACGCGGCGATCCAGAGCCGCGAGACGGGCCAGATCGTGGCCTTGAGCGCGTGACCGTTTGGCTAGCGCGATCCACGAGTTTCCCCAGAATTTCCACCCGTCCTCCCGCAAGCCTGGCGTCACCGGTTTCTTACAACGATTGTTATGAACACGGGGCCGTGCGGGACGCGCGGGTGTTTGTAGTAGGGCGATTTATCGCCCGTTTTTCAGCGTTACTGACGGGCCATGAATGGCCCTACTACAAGCCAGCGGCGTCTGCCGCTCGGATCAGCAAATCTCATGGGGAAACTCCTGTAGCGCGATCCTCTTGCCCGGCCGACGCGCCGGACGTATACTCTGAGCGCCAGACTCGGATCGGCCGGCCATGACTCCGCGAGAGGATGCGACCCATGTACGCACTGCGCATCGCACCGCTTCTTTTGATGGGGCTTTTCGGGGGCAGCCAGGCTTGGGGACAGGTCTCGCCGTTTCCGTGGCGATCGGAGCAATCGCTCCCTGCGCCCGCGGCGCAAGTACGGCGCAGCCCCAGCACGCTGCGCCGAATCGTGAACAAAGCCCGCCGCATGCCGCAGCACACGAAGCTGGTCATCGGCCTCTGCCTCGCCGGCGCCATCGTGTTCTTCGTCGGCATCTGGGCCAAGACCCGCATGTAGCGGCATCAACGACTCGACCGAGGCTGCCGCGCCTCACGCGCGGGCCTTCGTCGGCCATCGCCCCGCGAGGGCAAGAGTGCGCGCTTGGCGCCCGGGGCCGAAGCTCCACGTGCAAGGGCATTCTCACGAACGCGGCGGCGCCCACGCCCGTTCACCCGTCACGGGCCATGCAAAGCAAGAGGTGATCCCATGCCCACTCCCGACCCGTCCGGCGCCTCTCCGCGTGGCGCCCCCGCCACCGCGACGCTCGTCGTCGCACCCTGGTGGCGATGGTACGCGCCCGCGATCGCGGGGGGCGCGTTCTGGCTGCTCGTCGCCGGCCCCGCGCGCCTGCTTTGGCCACTGCGGCTCTCATCGGTGGAAGCAATCACGCTCGCGCTGGCCGCGGCCGCGAGCTGGGGGATCCTCTCGCTTCGCCGCCTTCACACGCGAGCCCAGGCCGCGCTCGCGAGCGCCGCTCGCGCGCAGGATCAGCAGATGGCGCAGCGAGACGGCGAACTCCGTTCAACACAAGAACGGCTCCGCGTGGCACAGCAATTCAACGAAACGATCCTGTCCGGTGCGCA
This sequence comes from Planctomycetota bacterium, assembly GCA_024278415.1. The sequence goes on from JAJRTI010000831.1 coordinate 1,841, forward strand.
GGTGGGGATCGTCGTGTACGACCGAGATCTGCGGTACCGCGTGTGGAGTCGGTTCATGGAGCACATGACCGGCCGACCGGCCGATCAGATACTCGGCCGGACGGCTGAGGAGGTCTGTCCCTTCCTGCGGGAGCAAGGCATCGACCAACTGCACGCGCGCGCGCTCAACCGCGAGACGGTGCGTTCCGGCGACCTGCGATTTCAGGTGCCTGAGTCCGGCAGGGAGGGCTGGTTCACGGGCGTGTACAGCCCCCACCTGTCGGCCGATGGCGAGGTCATGGGCGTAGTGGCCACGATCCACGATATCACAGAACGCCGACGCGCGGAGGAGGCGTTGCGCAAGAGCGAGGAGCAATACCGGACCACAATTGACGCGATGGGAGACATGGTCCACGTGGTGGACCGGGATCTGCGATTCGTTCTCGTCAACGCCCGGTTCCACAGTTGGTGCAAGGAGCTGGGCCTGGAGGCCGAGCCCATCGGGCAGAGCGTGCTCGAATTCTTCTCCTTTCTGCCCGACAGGGCGCGCCGCGAGTACGAGCAGGTCTTCGCGACGGGCGAAGCACTTGTCACAGAGGAACCGCTCGAAGTCGCGGGCCGCAAACTCATCACAGAGACACGCAAAATTCCTATTCTCGAACAGGGCCGCGTGGCTCGGATGGTCACGGTTGTTCGGGACGTGACGCGGCGCCGGAGGGCGGAGCATGCCCTGCGCGAGAGCGAGGAGCGGTACCGACGGCTTGTTGAACTCAGCCCCGACCCGGTGCTGGTCCTCCAGGACGGTGTGTGCAAGTTCGCCAACTCGGCATTCATGCAAGTATTTGGCTACACGCAAGAGGACCTCGATGCCGGCCTCAGCTTCCTCCAACTCGTGCGCGAGCAAGACGCCGCGGCCGTTCGGCAACGCTACGAGGACCGGCTCGCCGGCAAGGAGCTACCCCAGACCTATGAGGTCGACCTCGTCGTCAAGGACGGACGCGCCGTGGCCTGCGAGACATCGGCCGCTCGGATCCAGCACGACGGCCAGCCGGCCGCTCTGCTGACGATTCGGGACATCACCGCGCGAAAAGCGGCCGAAGACGCGCTCCGCCAGAGCCAAGCCCTGCTGTCGGCCACCGTCGAAAGCCTTCCCTTCAGTTTCTACGCCATCGGCCCCGATGGCCGCTTTGCGCTCCAAAACGCCGTGTACAAAGCCATGTGGGGCGACTGCGTGGGCTTGCGGCCAGAGGATGTCATCGCCGGCGAAACGACACTCAAGGCGTGGCTAGCCAAGCGCTCCCGCGCACGGGCCGGAGAAACGGTGGAGGACGAGGTCGAGTACTCCGTGCACGGCCAACTCCGCTCCTTCCACAGCATCCTCGCACCCATTCGCGACGGCGACGAGACCCTCGGCATCGTGGGCGTGGACATCGACGTGACGGAACGCAAGCAACTGGAAGAGCGGCTTCGGCAGGCGCACAAGATGGAAGCCGTGGGCACGCTCGCGGCCGGCATCGCGCACGATTTCAACAACATGATGACCCCCATCATGGGCTACGCTCGTTTCCTCGAGCAAGGCCTGCCTGAGGGCGAGCGGCTGCATCGATTCGCAGAGATGATCCTCAAGACCGCCACCCGCGCGGCCGCACTGCCGCGAAGGTTGCTGGCGTTCAGCCGACAGCAGAGCCTCAAGGTCGAGAGGCTTGATGTCAACGCGGTCATCAGCGACATGAACAAAATGCTCGTGCGCATCATCGGCGAAGACATCGCCGTGCAAACGCGCCTCGAGCCGGGCCTCCATCCCATCCAGGGTGACGCGACGCAACTGGAGCAGATCATCCTCAACCTGGCGGTCAACGCCAGAGAAGCCATGCCCCAAGGGGGCCGCTTCTGCATCGGCACGCAGAACGTCGCCGAAGAAGAGGCGCGGCGCTATGCCGGCGCGGACGCGCCAGCCGGCGACAGCGTGTGCATCACCGTGCGCGACACCGGCATGGGCATGGATCCCCACACGCTGGCAAACATCTACGAGCCTTACTACACCACCAAGAGCATGGCCACGAACACCGGCCTCGGCCTATCCGTCGCATACGGCATCGTGAAGCAGCACGGCGGCACCATCGCCGCAGAAAGCCAGCCCGGAAAAGGCAGCACCTTTCGCGTCTACTTCCCAGCCGCGCCAGCCACCGAAGCCACTGCCGAGCCCACACGGGACGAAGAACCAGAGACAACCGGGCACGGAGAGTGCATCCTCTTCGTCGAGGACGAACCCATCGTGCGCCAATTCCTCAGCGCTTCGCTCCAGGACCGTGGCTACACCGTGCTCGAATGCGCCACCGCCAGAATGGCCATCGAAACGTTCGAACGCGAGGCCGAGCGTATCGAGTTGGTCTTCAGCGACGTCATGCTCCCCGACTCCGACGCGCTCCAACTGGTCGGCCAACTCACCCAGCGCAAGCCCACCCTCAAGGTGCTGCTGACCAGCGGCTACACCGACAACCGCTCCCGTGCAGAAGCCATCCGAAAGCGCGGCTACCGATTCTTGCCCAAGCCCATGCTCCTCCCAGAGCTACTCCAGACCATTCGGGATATCCTGGACGCGGGGTAATGGCCGTGCGGGGACATCAAGGCGGACTGCGCCCCAACCCAAGGCCTCTGGCCGTCATGGATCAGAGGCAAGACGTGGCGTGTGGAGGGCAGGGGCGCTGTTCTGTATTGCGTATTCGGATCGCGATCCGAGATGCGCAATACGGAATAAGCAATACGCTGCCAAGAGAGCACGCACACCGCGCAACTTCTTGTTTTTCATGACAGTTCTGGATCGATAAGGCACTACGCCTTCTCCCAGACTTCGCTGCGAGAAAGGGGCGGCTGCGCCGCCGTCAGGCCGTTCGTAGTAGGGCGATTTACCGCCCGTTGGCAGCCATGGAGAGACGGGCCATAAATCGCCCTACTACGAGCCTCGCCATGTCGCGCCGGGCACATCGACCAAAAGTTGTCGATGTGTGCTCCGTAAGCGCCTATGCGTTCTCGCCGGCTTCGCGGCGAAAAAGAGGCGGCTGCGCCGCGCGTTCACCGTACCGCGGGCTGTCCTCCCGCCCGCGCTGGGCTTGCCCCAGCGTAGCGATGATTGCCGACTACCGCGGAACCAGCCACACCCTGTTTCCCCTTTCCTCTGCCTTTCCGATCCCGCACTTGCGGGATCGGAAAGGCAGAGGGAAGGGGGCGGGGCACAGCGCGCAACCGACCCAGGGTAGCGAGCTTCGCTCGCAACCCTGGGCGGCTGGAGGACGGAATCCCGTTGGGATTCCCGATCCCCGCGCCCGGCCGCGGTCGTCCTTCAAATGTGGGTAAAGAGCAGGGACAAGCCCCGTGC
>JAJRTI010000832.1 GCA_024278415.1 Planctomycetota bacterium
ATTCAATCCTGGCCAGAAGCGGCCGCCGTCGCCGTTCGTAGTGCGGCCCGTAAGGGGCGTCTGACGGGAGGCCCTCACCGGCCTCACTACGAACGAGCGGCTCTCAGTCGTCTCAGAAACACCGGCCGAATTTGCGGAATGCGGTGACTAAGGAAAGTATCATGCCGATCCGATCATGTATCCTCCTCGCGCTCTCCACTCTCGCCAGTCTGGCGATGTGCCGGCCCGCGCCGGCAGCCGCCGCGCACGCCCAAGCCATGGACTTCGAGGTCGCCGGCGCCTGGCGCACCGCGCCAGACCTGCTCGACGAGTTCAGTGAGAAGGATCTCTGGTCCACGCGCACGATCCCGTTCAAGGAATTGGCGGGAGGCGTCAAGCTGTCGAGTGAGCACGTGAAGAGCGGCAGGTTCTCCGCGCGCTGGGCTGACCACCCGCGCTACCCTACGATCCACACGACTGACGCGCCTCGGGACTGGAGCGCGTACCGAGCGCTTACGGTGTGGGCCTACTCGGAAGTGGCCACCGGCGAGATCATCACGCTAGCGGTGCGATCAGACAGCAACGGCACCGCGTGGCAGGACTACTTCATCTACGATTTCACCGTCGACTGGACGGGCTGGCGGGAACTGGCCTTCCCGCTCGCGGCGTTCGATCGCCTCGGCGAGCCGGCTGGATGGGGCAGCGTGTCGGGCGTGTTCTTCTTCACCAAGATTTTCAACCGGCAGCCGAACCCGTACACCGTGCTGCACCTCGACGCGATGCGGTTGGTGGAGATGGCGCCCTCTCAACCCGTGGCGAAGCGAAAACCCAAGGCCAAGCGCGACGGCCGGCTCGTGCATTCGGGCAAGGCCCCGGAGTTCAATCCGGCCATCCTCAACCACACCTATCCGGAGACGCGTAGCGGGAAGCCCGTGTTCGCGCCGATCCAGTATCGCCCCTACTTCAAGGCCGAGCGCACATTGTACGGCTATTACCCGCGCTTCCAGCCGGGTTTCGTGAGCTTCGATCCCAAGGGGCGCGCGTACTTGCGCTACGGATCCTACATCGTCGAGAACCGCGGCGCAGACTGCAAGTGGACGTACACGAGCGTGCTCGACACGCTTGAGCAGTACGCCCGCGAGCAACTGGGATTCGACGCGCTCGCAATCGCCAACGCGGGGCAAGGCGAGTCCGTGAGCATCCGCTTCGACCGCGACGGAGACGCGTACATGCTCGGCTACATTTCCGATCCTACCCAGAACTGGCGCAGCCGCACTGGGCTGTTGCTGCACTCGCGGGACGGCATGAAGACGTGGGCCGTGTACCGTCTGCCGTGGTACATGGCGCGCTTCGAGAAACGCGGCCGGCACAACGTCGACTGCCTCGCGCGGCCGCCGGTGATCCTCATGAGCCGATACTTCGCGCCGACTCAGATATTCATCACCATCCCCCAAAAACGCGACGACGGCTCGCTGGAGATTCCGAAGCCCACGATGATCGCGGACGACGCGATCCCTATGATCCCCCACTCTGGCGAGGCGAACCAGGCCATCACGCACGGCGACACCGTGTTCATCGCTTACAGCAGGCCCGACGTGCTGCCGGGGCACACGGTGAAAGACGGCATGCCGGCGTACGTCGCCACGTATGACATCGCGGCGAGGAATCTGTCCAAGCCTGTTCTCATCGGCTTTGGCGGCATCAATGCGAAAGACGCGCACAACTGGGCCGCGCTTGCCGCGGACAGCACGGGGATCATCCACGCAATCATCAACGGCCACCACAACCATTTCATGTATACGCACACGACGAAGCCGTGGGCGATCGACGCGTGGGCGGAGCCGATCCGAGTCGCAGCCGGCACGTCGTACGCGGGGCTGGTGTGCGACAGCAAGGATACGCTCTACTCGGTCACGCGCAACTCGCACCCCGGCTACTACTTCCGCCTATCGCTGCACCGCAAGAAGGCGGGCCAGCCGTGGGAGGCCCCCAAGCACCTCGTGTTGCCGTTCAAGCCGTACTATAAGATCTACTACCACCGGCTCGTCATCGACCCGGCCACGGATCGGCTATTCCTCTCGTATTACTCGCAGAGCGCCAGCATCTGCGTGTTCAAGGACGAGTTTCTCGCGTATCTCTACACGTGGCCCGACCGCGAGCAGCGGTTCTTCAGCGGCAAGCGCGGGGCGTACGTGCCGTTGGGCACGTATCGCGAGAAGCCGCGCAAGTACGCGTTTTACCAGCCCCCGCCGTCGGAGTTGACCGTGCTCGTGTCGGAGGACGGCGGCGAGACCTGGCGGCTGGCGGTGACGGAGGATTTCTGAGGCCATCGTCGCGCGCGGCCCAATGCTATTAACACAAAGCGGGCTTCGCCCGCAACCCGGGAGCGGAACGCCTTCGCGTTCCGACGGACGGTCCCGAGGCTTCGGGATCCGCTCCGGGCAAGCAACTTCTTGTTTTTCATGACAGTTCTTGGATAAGGCATTAAGGATCTCCGTCCGCAGGATCCACGATGCATCGGCCAGGGCACACTCCATGGCCAGCTTTAGCCGGCCTTTTTGAGTGCCACCAGATTCATCTGGTGGTGAGCATGGCACTCGATTCAACTCGATGGGGAGCCTGCTTCAGCAGGACTTCTCTTGCTGCCGCAAGCGAATTGAGAAGCCGCGCTAAAGCGCGCTCCAGCCAATGAAGCGAAGGCTTGGTGTCCACCACGTGAACGTGGTGGCACGGCAGAGAGCCAGCTGAAGCTGGCTGAATCCCGGTACGCCAGCAGAACGATCGAGATGGCCACATGTGCCGCGCTTTGCCTTATCTTAATGGCATTGTGCGCGGCCTACCGCGCGGCGGTGGCGAAGAGGGCCCAGGCAGCCGCCACGACTGCGCAGGTGCCGGCCGCGAGCAAGACGGCGACGGCGATGGCCGTGCGGCGTTCCATGGGCGGGCGGGCGATGGCTTGCGCGGCGGCGGATCGTGCGCAGTCGAAAAGCCCCGCCTTGACATCGCGCACGGTCACCGTCACGTGCGCCGCGGCCGCGGCCTCCTCCAGCGCCACGGCCAATTCGGCCGCGGTCTGGTAGCGCAGGTTGGGATCCTTGTGAAGCAGCCGGGCCACGACCGCGGCCACGGCCGGCGAGACCTCAGGCTCGAACTCGCGCACGTCGGGCGCCGGCTCGACCACGTGCTTGCGCATGAACTCGCGCGAGGTCTTGCCCTCGAACGGCAGACGTCCGGCGAGCGCTTGGAAAAGCGTGACCCCGAGGGAATAGAGGTCGCTGCGCGCGTCCACCTCGCCCCCGGCGCGGGCCTGTTCGGGGGCCATATACTTGGGGCTGCCGACCGTTTTTCCCGGCTCCACGAGCGAGGCCTCGTCCACGTCATCGCGGCGCGCCAACCCCAGATCGCACAGCTTGGCCTTGCCGTCGCGGCTCACCATGATGTTGCTGGGCTTGATGTCCCGATGCACGATGCCGCTCTGATGCGCGTGCGCGAGCCCGAGCGCGATCTGCCGCACGATCTCCATGGCCTCGGCCTGCGGCAGCCTGCCGCGCTCTCGCAAGATCTGCGCGAGCGACTTGCCGCGCACGAACTCCATCGCGAAGTAGTGGCGCCCGTCGGAGCAGCCCACGTCGATCGCGGACACAATGTTGGGATGCCGAAGCTTGGCCGCGGCCCTGGCCTCGCGGTAGAAACGCTCGAGGTACATCTCGTCCTTGGCCAGATTCGACGGCAGAATCTTGAGTGCGACGGTGCGATCGAGGTTGAGTTGAAGCGCCTTGAACACCCGGCCCATGCCGCCTTCGCCGACCTTGGCCAGTATCTCGAAGCCTCCCACGACCGGCCGCTGCGCGGGCGGCACATCGATCTCTCGCGAAATGGCCTGCGCCTGCTCGTCTGTGAGAAACCCCTTGGCCTGCGCCACGGCTCTCGCGGCCTGCGGCTTGCGCCAATCCCGCGCCTGGTCGAGCGCCTGCCGGCACGCGTCGGCCTGTTCCTCCGTGAGCATCTCCTTGTCCATGGCCAGGGAGAGGAACAGTTCGTTGTGTTCTTGTGTACTGGACATGGAGCGCAGCAGACCCGCGAGTGTGGGAGGGCGTGGCATTATCCACTAACGCGTCCGCGCGCGCAACGACGAGAGGAGCGGAGATGGTTGATGGTTGATGGCGGCTGCGTCCGCCGCACTGGCCGAAGATCCGCCGCACGGCTGGCGGATTCATGGTTGATGGGGGCAATCCGGGGCCGCCCATTGATTACCAACCATCGCCTCCTTGTGCGCGGAGTCTCACTCTGCGCGAAGATCACTTCCATCGCTTCGAGCCCCGTCCGCTCCCGGCGTCCGCCCTTTCAGCCGAACCACTTGCCGAAGCTTTCGACTGCCTTCTCTTCCGTCTCGAAGATCTTGAAAAGCTTGTCCAGCTTCATGATCTTGAAGATCTCCATCACGGTGGGATCAATGCATGCGAACTTCAGCTTGCCCTTCTCTGCGGTGATCAGCTTGTGAAGGGTGATGAGCTTTCCGAGCACCGCGCTGCTCATATACTTCACCTTCTCGAAGTTCACCACCATCTTGATGACGTACTTCTCTTTGATGAGGTACTCGAACTCTTGCCCCAGTTGGTCTACGTTCGACCCGTCGAGCACACGCGAGGTGGCGAATCGCACGATGCCGATGTCCCCAAAGCTTTCGAGTTGGAGCATCTTGAGCGTCACGTCGGCCGCACCGCTCTCGGACTTCTGCGGCGCGGCTTGTGCGCCGGGTGCGGCCGCGGGCGCGGTGCTGGCGACCGGCGCTTCCTGCGGCTTGGGTGCGTCAGGCGTCTCAGCGTCCCGCGTCACCAGGATCTCAGCCTTGCATGTGGGGCACTTGCCCTTCTTGCCCTCATAGCTATCGGGCGCTTTGAGCTTCTTGCCGCATGTGCCACAGGTGACAACGATGCTCATGCTTTCACTCCGGGGACCAATGGTTCCACGATCCCGTCCGCTGTGGCGGCCACGCCCTTGTCAGCGCGCGCATTGCTGCGAAGCGCCAGCGGTCCGGGGTAGTCATAGTCTACAGGAGCACCTATTATACTTTTCGGCAAGGGCAGCGCAACTCTTTTCTGGCAAAGACCGGTGAACCAGACACGGTGTGGCGGATTCTTGCACGTCAGGTTCTGCTGCCCGGAGGGAGGCCGGGCGAGCACCGCGGCCCGTTCCGGCTTGATGCTGGCCGATCCCTCGCCCCGAGCCCCCGTGGCGATTGATGCCCACTGGGCCTCGTCAACGCCGACGGCGCACGCGTAGCGCGACGGCCATGAGAAGCACGAACCAAAGGATGGCGATGACGATCGCGATGCAGCCCATGGCCTGGACCATTTCATCGCCGAGCGTGAGCATCGAGGCGCCCATAATGAGGATAAGCGTCACGATGATGATGGCGATCCATCCGCCAGCGGTCACGCCTGTGCTGGGCAACTGCATTGCGGCCGATCCTCTACTGGATGTGCGTGGGCAGAAGCTGTGAGCACGTCGCGAGTCGCGAGCCGTCCAACCCCAGAGCCGCGGCATTGTACTCTCTGGGGGCAGCGGACGCAACCGCCTCGGCCCGTGGCCAGGGCGCATCTTGGGTTGATTCGTGCGCACCTTGACACGGCCACGCGCAGGGCCTACGATTGCGCGCGTGGCGCAGCCGAAACGGCTGGCCGCACAGACGAATCGACACCCGCGGAACCCCATGGCCCTCCCAGCCCAACCCTACTGGCGTCGCCTGTTCAAGTGGATCCTCCTGGAGCCCACGCTCAAGGGCAAGCACCTGCGCTCGGTGCTGATGTACGTCGGCATCGTGCTGGTGTGCTGTGTGCTCAACACGGTGACCTTCTATTTTGCCGAGCGCTCACAGGGCCGGGATTACACGCTCTTCGATGCGGTGTGGTTCAGCGCCACGTCTATCACGACCGTGGGCTACGGGGATCTGTCGCCGCAGACAGTGGTAGGCCGCATCGGCACGATGGTGCTCATGTACATGATCGGGGTCGCCTGCCTGCCGGTGGCGGTCGCGCATCTGTTCGCTTATTTCGAGATCGTACGTGAACTCGAGGCCACAGGTATGAGCGAGAACAAGAAAGACGATTGCCTCATCATCGTCCACTTCCCCAACGCGCACTGGGTCAAGGCGCTGATCGAAGAGGTCCGCGCAGACCCCCTGCACGAGGCGATCCCCGTGTGGGTTGTTGACCCCCTGTTGGAGCGCCTCCCTGAGCCGCTCGCCTCCATGCCGGGCGTGCACTTCGTGCACGGCAACACCATCGACCTCGACACGTACCGCCGCGCGAACGCGGGCCAGGCCAAGTTCATCGTCGTGCTCCCGCGGGAGCCGCATCTGTCCGACACGGACGCGTCCACGAGCACTGTCGTGCGCGTGATTCGGCAGATCTCCGACGCGCGCATCATCCCGGTGCGGGTGGACAGCAAGAACGACCATCTGTTCGAGGGCGTGCGCGGGCTCGTGCCGGGCGACTTCCCCATGAAGGTGGCCGCGCAGGAGCTGACCGATCCGTTCGTAGCCCGCGGCATGGATTCGCTCCTGAGCAACCGCGAAGGCAGCTTCCCGTTGAGTGTGGAGATCCAATTGCTCGCTGGGCGAACCATCGCCGACTTCGAGGCACTGCTGCGCGACTTCTGCGGCAGCGAGAGCACGGAGGGCGATCTGCGCCTGCTCGCGCACGTGCACGCCGGCGAGCCGGACTGGCTGCCCAAGCCCCAGACCCCGCTCGCGGAGGGCGACGTGATGATCGTCGTGGGCTCCCATCGGCCCTCGAAGTGGAAGACGCTCGAAGAGGAGCTGATGGAAATCGATAGGGCCCGTGGGCAGTAGGCAGAGATGCGATGCCTGAGCTGCATAGCTTATTCCCCGCCAACGAGGGCCTCGGCCTAGCGACGGACCTGTACGAACTGACCATGGCCGCGGGGTTCTTCGAGCACGGCAAGCACGAGCGGGCCACGTTCGAGTTGTTCGTGCGAAGCTTCCCCAAGCACCGGTCATATCTGGTCGCCGCGGGCCTCGAGCAGGCGCTTCACTACCTCGCCAGCCTGCATTTCAGCAAACGGGCGATCCAATACTTGCGCGCGCATCCGTCGTTCGCGCACATCAGCGATGGCTTCTTCGAGTACCTCGGCGACTTCCGTTTCGGGGGCGACGTGTGGGCCATGCCGGAGGGCACGGTGTTCTTTCCGGGCGAGCCTGTGCTCGCGGTCAGTGCGCCGCTCATCCATGCGCAGATCGTCGAGACGTACCTGCTCACGACGATCAACTACCAGACGCTCGTCGCGACCAAGGCCGCGCGCACCGTGGCCGCGGCGCGGGGCCGCGCGGTGGTGGACTTCGGCGCGCGCCGCGCGCACGGGTTCGCCGCGGCCATGGCCGCGGCGAGAGCCAGCTACATCGGCGGGTGCGCCGGCACATCGAACGTGCTCGCCGCGCGCGAGCTGGGCCTGCCTGCCGTCGGCACGGCCGCGCACTCATGGACCATGGCGTTCGGCTCTGAACAAGCCGCGTTCGACGCGTATCAGAAGGTGTTCCCCGAGAGCACGACGTTGCTCATCGACACGTATGACGTGATTGAGGGCGCCAAGCGCGCGGCCAAGCTCAAGGGCAAGGTGAATGCCGTACGGCTCGACAGCGGCGACCTCCTCGCCCAAAGCAGACAGGTGCGGGAGATCCTCGACGCTGCCGGCGCGCGCGAGGTGCGCATCGTCGCGAGCGGCGACCTCAACGAGTTCAAGATCGACGAGTTGCTTCGGGCCGGCGCACCCATCGACTCGTTTGGCGTGGGCACGGAGATGGTCACGTCACGCGACGACCCTGCGCTCTCCGGCGTGTACAAACTCGTGGAGATCGAGGAGGGGGGTGCGATGAGGCCCCGGGTGAAGCTGAGCGAAGACAAGGCGACGTACCCCTGCCGGAAACAGGTGTTCCGCCGCAGCGACTTGCGGGGGCGATACGCGGGTGACGTCGTCGCTCGAGCCGACGCGGCCATGGAGGGCGAGCCGCTGCTGGCGCCGGTCATGCGTGCGGGCAAGCTCGCGTGCCGCCTGCCGCGCCTGGATGCGATCCAGCAGCGCACGCTCGAGTCGCTTGCGCGTCTGCCGTCGAAGCACAAGCGCCTCCAGCGTGCTGTGCGGTATCCCGTGGCCATGAGCCAGGGGCTCGAGACGGCGCTGGCCGTGGCGCGGGCGGGGGTGGGCTAAGCCGCCGCCCCTATCTTCGTGAGAGCGCCACCACGACGGCGCCCGCCAGGGCCGCGGCCACCACAATGGCGCCCACGACCATGAGCATGATGAACGAGCGCCGCTTCTTGCGCGCCTCTTGGATGAGCGGCTCGAGTTCCTGCGCCAAGCTCACGTCGGCTGGGTTCATGGCGATCGCCTTCTCCCACATGGCCACGGCCTCCCCGTACCGCTTCTGGGCGTAGAGCGTGTCGCCCTCTTGCCGACACGCGTCTGCATCCGTCGCGATTTGGATCTGCTCGATCTCGGCAAGCTGCTTCTTCGCGGCCTCGCTGTCTGGCACGATCTTGAGCCCTTGCTGGCACGCGAGCCGCGCGGCGGGCAGGTCGCCCTCGCGGATGTGGCGCTTGGCTTCGTTCAGGTAGTCGTGCACCATGACTTCGCGGCCGGCCAGGGACTTGGCCTGCGCGATCTTGTGCTTGAGCGTCCGGTTGTCGGGCCGCAGGAGGAGGGCGGCGTTCCAGTGCTCGATGGCCTCGCTGGGCTTGCCCTGTTCCCAGAGCTTCTTGCCGGCCTCGATGTGGTCGTACCACGCCTTCAGCTTGCCCTGGGCTTCGGCGAGCCGAGCGGCGACATCGGCGTAGCTCGTGGGCAAGCGCCTGAGTTGCTGGACCGCGTGCTTGTACTGGTGGCTCTCCATGGACCGGACCGCGCTTGCGTAGATCGTCTCGGCCTTGGATTCGTCAACTTCTGGATCCGCCGCCTCCAGCACGGGCATATCATCGCCCGTCGAGTTGGCGATCTCCATGAGGGGGACAGGCGCGGGCGTGTGGCCCTCCTGGGCCATGGCCTGGGCCTCGGCCCCGCCCATGGTGGGACTGGGCATGGCCACGTCTGGCGTTGGCGGCCCCCCGCCGGCCACGTCGTCGGCAAAGCTGAACGGCAGCTCCTCGTCATCGGATTCGTCGGGCAGGGCGGCAGGCTCGCCCCCGAGCCACGCGAGGAACTCGTCGTAGCTGGTCAATGCGTTTTCGCCCGAGCCCTGTAGCTTGGCCACGATCGCGTCCACCCCCCGGTCATCGCCAGCCGCGGCGCTGCTCCCGGCATCTGGGGCGAAACTGAGTTCGAGCACTTCGCTCCCGGACACGAGTTGCTTCAGGATGTTGCCGAGGGAATAGAGGTCGCGCTGGATGTAGACCTGGAGGTCCGTGCGGTTGCGCACGGCCGCCATGAACCCCATACGCGCGAAGCGGAACGCGCCGGTTTCGTCGACGATCACGTCCGACGCCCGCAACTCGCCATGCACCACTTCGGCCGCGGCGCAGATGCTGAGGGCCTTGGCGACGCCCTTGAGCGTCTCGATCGCGCGGGCGTCGTCCATCGGCCCCCGTTCGTCGATTTGCTGGGCGAGCGTTTTGCCTGGCACGTGCTCGGCCACGACATAGTGGTAAGGAGGCTGCGAGCCCACGTTGATGATGGCCAGGGCGGGGCCCGCCTCCCTTTGCGCCGCGGCCTTTACTTGCGCCATGAAGTCCCGAATCGTGGTCGGATCCCGGGCCTCCTCTGGCGAGAGCACGCAGAGCGTGACCAGGCGGTCCATGCTCTGCTGTTTGGCCACGTACGACCAGACCTTGCCCGCGGTGGTGAGAGGCGAGACGATCTCGAAGCCGTCGATCTGGGGATCTGCCATGGACTGTTGCATTGCTCAGGGGCGCCAGGGGCTCGAAGCGGCGAACGCGCCGTCTCACACCGTGCTGGAGGGCGCCTCAGCTTAGCCGGACGCGCCACCCTCGTCAACCTCCCGTTGGCGAGCGCCATCGGTTTCCGCTGCCCGGGCCTCAACGGTCGTAGAAGACTCCCCTGCGCAAGGCCACGTGCTCCACGTTTTTGTCCCAGTCGTCCTTGATGCGCTGCACGTAGTCCGTGCGCGGGATCGGCTCCGCCAGGTTCTCGTCCCGCGCGTCGCTCACCTCTTCGGAGAGTACGATCACGTTGTCTTCGTACTGCCTGAATCGGCGGATGCGGTACACGTTGTAGCCCACGCACACACACAGCAGGAGCACCAGCAGTCCGACGACGGTCTTGCCGACAAAGTGGATCGCCTTCTCTGTGGATGCAAACACGCGGAACGCTCCTCGTCAGCCGCTCTCTGGGACGTTGAAGTCGAGGTATTCGAGGTCGAGCGAGACCTGCACGGGCATCTCTCCGACGGCGCCTCCTCTGGCGCTGCTGCCGATGACGGCCTTCTCGATACGCATAGCCTTGATGACCACGCTGGTTCGGCCCGGCTTCCTCGAATTAGGATAGAGCAGATAATCCAGGAACATGCCGAGCTTGTAGAACGGGATCTGCGCGACGAACGTGACCTTGGAGACTTTGTAAAGAGGCTGCCGGCCGACGGTCAGCACGTCTGGGGGCACCTCGAAGCGGCGCACTTGGAGCGTCAGGACGCTGTCTTTTGCCATGCGCGTGGTTTCGATGGCCCAGCACAGATCCTGCCATATCCACAAGCGCTTGCGGAGCCACTCATACTCAAACGGGTCGGGGTGCTCGTCTGCATTGCTCTCCCAGCGCTCCTCGCTGAGCTTCTTATCCACGCCGTACTTGTGCATGCGCTCGCGCAGTTGGCGCACTGCGGCGACGTACGCGCCTTTGAAGATGAGCGGCGACGGCTGGCCTTGGCCGCCCATGCGCTCCTCGCCCGGCAGCTTCCGCTCCAGGTCCGTGTCGCGGGCGGCCAGATATTCGAGCGTCGCCTGCCACTGCAGGCTCAGGTAGTCTTTGTAGTCTTGGTACGCGTTGATGATGTCCTTGTTGGGCAGTTGCTTCTGGCGTTCGGGCGTCAGCCAGCTTTCCATAAACTCCTGGCCCTTGCGGATCTCATCCTCGATGTCCCGGTTGGCCTTCACCTGCGGCAGAAGCAGGGTGACCACCACCACCGCCAGCGCGATCCACAGCACGCTCAAAACGATCCAGAAGCTGTTGCGTCTCAACCAGTCCATGGTTCGGGTGCGTCCTCGATCGCGGGGCCCGTTTGGGAGCTAAGTGTGGGGTTCCGAAAATCCGTGTAGAGATTGAGTGCGCTCGCCGCGCACCTGCCTGGCCTGGCGGGAAGAACGGAAGGAATGGAATGTTGGAATGCTGCCGTGCGAAGCGCATTCCAGCCTTCCATCAGTCCGCTGTTCCTTGTTTCGTATGGCGTATCACGGGTCGCAAATACGCCATACGCTGCCGAGGGGGCACGCTCACTGCGCAACGTCTTGTTTTTCGTGGCCGCTGCTGGCGGTGAAGGCACTAAGGTGTCTTGTAGAACTCGAACTCGACCTTGAACACGTAGTACGCCTTGTCGCCGGGCTTGGGCGGTGCGGCTGCGGCAGACAACTGGCTCCGAGGCCAGCCATTGACGAACTTGATGCTCTCGGTCACCAGCCTCGGGCTGCTCTTGAGCCGGGCCATCATGCCGGTTTCGGCCCGGTAGAGGGCGTTGTTTTCGTTTTCGCCTTTGGACATGAGGAACCCGGCCGTCAGTTCAGCCTTGAGCCGGCCGCGGCCCGAGGTGTCCGGCGCCATCTTGTCTTCAGGCGTGGGCTCCCGCAACACCAGGTCGATGAGCCACAGCTTGCGCTGAGGCTTCATGTTGCTCTTGGTGTTGTTGGGCAGCACGCCGTCTAGCAGCACATCGAACAGATCGAGATACGCGCCCCGGCCGCGGCCCAGCGCTTGGACGCGTTCGATGTTCTTGAGGATCTTGGACACGTCCTTGGCCTTTTGGAGCTGCTTCTGAAGGTCGCCCATCTCCTGCACTTGTGGCTCGACTGTGCCGTAGTAGAGATCCTTGAGTTTCGTGTTGCGGTACTTGGCAAAGCCGAACGCGGTGAGGCAGGTTGCGAGGAGGATGCTGGGCACCGCGGTGAAGTAAGGCTTCGTGCGGCCGAGCATGCTCTTGCGCGCCGCGCGCTGGGGGATGAGGCTCACGTCAATCGAGGTGTACCCACAGCCGTGCAGCCCCAGGCCGATGGCGACCGCGAAGCTGCCCAAGTCCTGCGCCAACAGGCTGGTGTCCATGTTCTCTGCGATCTCGATCATGCCGAACTGGTCGAGTTGGACAATGTTCATGCCGAGGCTGCGCTTGAGCATTTTGCGCAGGCCCAAGAGGTTGGCGCCGCCGCCCAGCAGCACGACCCGGTCTAACTTGTAGTCCTTGCCCTGGGTGCGTTGGTACGCGAGGGACTTCTGCACCTCGCCCACCAGCTCCATGATCGAGGGCAGGATCATTTCCAGCACGTCTTTGGCGTGCTTGGATTTGGCCAGGTTGAGCTTGGCGGCTTCGGCCCGATCCAAATCCAAATTGAACTCGTCCGCGAGCATCTGCGTGGTCTTGCGCCCGCCCACGGGAATGCTGCGCACCCAGAACTCGGTATGCGTCATCGCCAGGAGGTTCGTGCTCTCGCTGCCCACGTCGATGGCCAGCGTGGCTTTGCCGATCTCCTGGTCGTGCATGAAAAAGTTGTACAGCGCGACCGGCGTGGGCTGCACGTCGTCCACCGGCAGATTGGCCGCGGACAGGCTCAAGAAGTAGTTGTTCAGCAGGTTCTTCTTGACCGCAAAGATCAGCCCCTCGCGCTCGCGGCTTTCGGGGTCCGCGGCGTCGAAGACCTCGTAATCCCAGATCACCTCGTCCAGCACGAAGGGGATCTGCTGATGCGCCTCGTATTGAACGATCTCGTGGATGGACTTGCGGCCCACCATGACGAGTTGGAGCCCGCGGATAAACGTCTCGGCCCCGGGCACGGAGATGATGACCTTCTCGCCCTTCACCCGATGCCGCGTCTGGAACTCGGCCAGCGCTTGCCACGTGCCGCGGCTGCGTCCGATCTGCGTCCCCCCCTCATCCTCGAATTCGTCGTAGGGGATGTAGTCGACGTCCGTAATCTCCACGCCGTCACGGATCCGCCTCATGCACACGGCTTTGAGTGCGGACCTGCCAATATCGATTCCCCAGACTTCGCGTGCCAAGATCGACCTTTCGTGGGCTCGGTGGCTCAACTGTGTAACGAGGAACTCGCGCGGCACAACCCGCTGGCGTGCCGGTCCCGGCTCCCCACTCGGTTCCCTGTGTGGAAAGTGAGGACGCCGACACTATACAGCAGAGCCCGTGTTCCGTCAATATCCGGCTGGGCGTTCAGAGCGCCTCATATCCCGGCACGGCTTCGACCGGCGTGTCGAGATACACTTTGGCTTCCGGGTTGCCGCAGAATTTGCCATGGCTCCAGCGTACCTCCACATGGCCTTCGATCGCAAGCAGCCGCTTCGCGCCCGTTCGAGTCTCGATCTCCGCCCGCCACTGGACTTGTGGCTGGAGCGCCCGATCCGCGGGCCAAGCGGAGAAGCCGGTGACCGCAAACCGGGCGTGCCAATCCGCGCTGTTGAGCAGCTTGAGGCGTTGGGACCGGCCTCGCTGCACGCCCAGGAAGAAGTAGTCCACCGAAGAGATGCGCAGCATCTTCAGCAGCAAGTCGCGCTCGCGTCCTGCGGCCGCGGCTTCCCATCGCTTAGCCGACTCCGCGGCCACGGCCCGGGCCATGCGCCGGTACGAGTCCTCCAGGCCGGCCGGCAGCTTGCGCGGGAACGCCTTGCGCAGCACGTCGCGCTGCGCTTTCGTCATCTCACCCGGCGCGTCTGGGAAGCCTGTCAACCCTGCGGCCGCGATGCACTCCCGGTAGAACGCTGCATGTTCTTCTGCGGCCACCTCCTCATACCAGTGTGGCCCGCGGCCCGTCGCGGTTAGCGCCTCGGCGAAGAGCGCGTGCGGCGACGGGTTGAGCAGCACCTTCGAGTTGTACTTGCAACTGATGAGGTACACGCGGTTGACGCGGATGTCCACCGGGATGTCATGGTGGTAAAGCGTCTTGCGGTTGCCCCTCCACTCGACCGCCCGCGGCGCGGCGCTCCCCAACTCGACCTCGAAGAAATGCCGTCCATTCTCGAACGCCGCGGCGAATTCCGCCGCGTGCTCGCCCGCGTCGTAAGCCGCGACGATCTCGCCCCAGTCCCCAGGCGCTAGATTCTCGATGGCCGGTGGCAGCGCGGTGTGCATCGCGTCCGCCAGCCGCGCGTGCGCCCCCATGACGCCGAGCGCGGTGACGACTTCGGTGATCTTGGTCTTGACGGTGGCCACAGTGATCTCGCGGGCGCGCCCGCCTGCTTTCCTACTTCTTCCCGCCGACTTCGGCCAGACGTTCCTCGGCGAGCTTCACGTACTCGGGCTCGATGTCGTAACCCACATAGTGTCGCTTGGTCTGCTTAGCCGCGACGCACGTGGACGCCGCGCCGGCGAATGGGTCGAGCACGAGTTCGCCCTTGAACGTGTACAGCCCGATCAACCGCTTGGGCAATTCCACGGGGAACGGCGCGGGGTGGCCGACCTTCTTGGCCGATTCGGGCTTGATATACCACACCGACAGTGTGTCGCGCATGAACGCGGCTTTCGTAATCGAGTTCTCGCCCTTGACCACGCGGTCGAAACGGCCCTTCGAGAACACCAGCACGTACTCGTGCAGGTCGCGCAGCGTCGGGTTG